>NQJH01000274.1 GCA_002256685.1 Methylococcaceae bacterium NSP1-2
TAAAGATATTCTTGATCCGTTCCGCTTTGTGGTCGAATTTCAAGATTCGCGCAGTTACAACGGTTTGTATCAAACAACAAATTCCGATGTGAACGAGTTTGAGCTGATTCAAGGCTATGGCGAACTGTATTTCAAAAACGCACTGGGTAATAACCGTCCATTAAGCATTCGGGCAGGTCGTCAGGCCTTGGAATTATTGGATAGACGCTTGGTGGGGACTAACCAATTTCGTAATACCACCAATAACTTTGAAGGTTATCGCGTTCGTTTTGGCAAAAAACAAAATGATTGGGATTTAGATACTTTCGCTTTTCACCCTGTTACCCGTTTGAAATACCAATTCGATGAGCCAGACACTGATACTTGGTTTTATGGCGGCGTATTGAGCCTTAAGCAATGGTCGCAATATATCACTATTCAGCCTTATTTCTTAGGGCGTAGCGTGGATGGCGATCCTTATAATCCTGTGGTTTCAGCACGCAAAAATAATCAGGATATTTATGCACCTGGTTTGCGCGTTTATGGCTTATTCGGTAACAGCGGCTTTGATTTTGATGCCGACATTAACAAGCAATTTGGTCGCTTTGGTGTCACTAGAACCGTCAATGCCACAAGAACAGTCAATGGTAAGAAACAAAATTATACCTATCAGCAAGAGTCTTTATTACAGCATGACGCACTGGCTTACTCTTTGGAATTAGGTTACACCTTCGATCACGATTGGAAACCCAGAGCCAGTTTGTATTACGGTTATGGCACCGGCGATAAAGAAGCCAATAGCGGCGCAACCGATGGCAAGAATCAACGCTTTGATGCGTTTTACGGCTTTAATCAGCCTTGGTCACGCAATGATTATTTCTCGTGGGACAACATCCACACGCCTAAAGCCAGATTGGAATTTAAACCCCATGAAGATGTGCGGGTTGACATGGGCTACAACGCCTATTGGCTAGAAAATGAAAAAGCCGCATGGAATAGGGCAGGCTTGCAAGATAGAACGGGTAAAAGCGGTAACTTCTTAGGACATGAAATTGATATTCGTGTGCGCCACAAACTTAATGCTTATGTGGATTGGAGTGCGAGTTATGCGCGTTTTGAACCGGGTAGTTTTACTCGCGCACAAGATAAATCCTATAACGGCGTAGGTCCTTATACCTCACAAGCCAGTAACTTTTTTTACTTTGAAGTGTCGCTCAATGCGTTTGGCGATGGCAAATTATAACTAACCCAACAATCCTCTCGTTGAAAATGTCGGGTTACGCTATCGCTAACCCGACCTACAAAAAAGGTATTAATTATGAAAACCAACATACTCCACATTATTTTTGCCGCGACTTTATCGATTTTGGCAGCCAGTAACAATGCACAAGCCGCCGATAGAGAATTACTCAATGTCTCTTATGATCCCACCCGCGAATTATACAAAGAATACAACCCGTTATTTGCTAAACACTGGCAAGAAACCAAAGGTGAAAGCGTTACTATTAATCAATCACATGGCGGTGGCGGTAAACAAGCCCGCGCCGTATTGGATGGTTTAGAAGCCGATGTGGTGACACTGGCAATCGCTTATGACATCGACCAACTGTATAAAAGAGGCAATCTAATTCCCGAAAATTGGCAAACCTTGTTACCTAACAACAGCTCGCCTTATACCTCCACTATCGTTTTTGTGGTGCGCAAGGGCAACCCTAAAGCCATCAAAGATTGGGACGATTTGATTAAATCAGGCACGGGTATCGTCACACCTAATCCGAAAACCTCAGGTGGTGCGCGGTGGAATTATTTAGCGGCGTGGGGCTATGCACTCAAGCACAACAATAATGATGAAGCTGCCGCTAAAGACTTCATCACGAAATTATTTAAAAACGCAGGCGTATTAGATTCAGGAGCGCGTGGCTCTACCACCAGTTTTGCGGAACGTGGTCTGGGTGATGTGCTGATTACTTGGGAAAACGAAGCTCATTTAGTACTGAACGAATTTGGCGCGGATAAATATGAAATCGTCACACCCTCATTAAGCATACTCGCTGAACCACCTGTAACGGTTATCGAAAAAGTAGCGCGTAAAAACGGCACGTTTGAAGTCGCCACTGAATATTTAAAGTATTTGTACAGCAAAGAAGCCCAAGAAATTATCGCTAAAAACTATTATCGCCCCAGTGATAAAGACATTGCCGCTAAATACGCTGCGCAATTCCCAAACATAGAGTTAGTAAAAATTGAAGACTTTGGTGGCTGGAAAAAAGCGCAAGAAAAACACTTTGCTGATGACGGTGTATTTGACCAGATTTATGGACAACACTGATTTTTCATAACTGCTCGACTCCTACTTCGAGGGGCAGGGGCAACGATTTCCCCCTAACCCCCTCTTTTTTTTTTAAAAAAAAAAGAGCGAGCTTTTATAGAAACATAATGATCAAGAGGTTTTTCACATGATAAGAAATCATAACGATTGGGGCATAGACAGTTTAGTTGCACAGTTGCGCGAGGTGCGAGTGCAATCTTTGGAAACACGTCATCGCCGCGACAAACCGCCTAAATTGCCCCAGCGTAAAGAACTACGCAACGTAGTAGAAGGCTTGAGTGCCGTATTGTTTCCCAATCGTTTAGGTTTGCCAGACATTAACGACGAAGGCATTGATTATTTTGTCGGGCATACGCTCGACACGGCATTACGCACATTACAGCAACAGATTCGTCGTGAACTGGTTTTTATTGCCGAACAAAGCCATTCAGTAACACACAACATGGATAGTCGTGCTAACCATATTACTCGCACCTTTGCCGAGAAATTACCAAGTGTCAGGCAGTTACTGGACAGTGATATTACGGCCGCTTATCAAGGCGATCCCGCTGCCCGCAGTCCAGACGAAGCCTTGGTGTGCTATCCCGGCATTGTCGCTATGACCTATCACAGACTAGCGCACAACTTGTATTCATTAGGCTTGCCGCTGATTGCTCGCATGATGACCGAACAGGCACATTCTGCGACGGGTATAGACATTCACCCCGGTGCAAAAATTGGTGACAGTTTCTTTATCGATCACGGCACGGGTGTCGTTATTGGTGAAACTGCCGTTATTGGGCCGGTGAAACGGCAATTATTGGGCGACACGTTCGCCTGTATCAAGCCGTTACCCTAGGCGCGAAGCGGTTTGATAAAGAGGAAGACGGCACGTTAGTGAAAGGCAATGCGCGTCATCCTATCGTAGAAGACGATGTCGTCATTTATGCAGGGGCAACTATTTTAGGACGCGTCACTATCGGACACGGCTCAACCATCGGCGGTAATGTCTGGCTCACTCACAGTGTGCCACCTAACAGCCATATCACACAAGCGCAAGTGCGTAGTGAATTACCGCCTATTAACATCGAATCAAAAAGCTCCAGCTTTTCAAGAAGCGAGGCTCATGCTTCGTAAAACGTTATCGAACTGGAGAGCGATAACACACTTAACCCACAGACTATAGGAAAAGATTATGACTGATATTCATGACGCTCATACAGCACTTGGCGATGTCGCTGCGCGTACGCTAGCCAATGCGACTAAAACAGTCCCCATGTTATCAACCATCACACCCCGTTGGTTAACACATTTACTGCAATGGGTACCTGTTGAAGCGGGTATTTATCGGGTCAACAAAGCAAAAAACGAATCGAGCATTACGGTTGACTGCTCTAGTCTTGATGAAAAAATCTTACCGCAAACCTTTGTTGATTATGAAGAATGGGGTCGCGAATACCGTTTGAATGCGGTCAACACGGTACTGGATGTGCATACTCGCGTATCTGATTTGTACAGCAGTCCGCATAACCAAATTCATGAACAATTACGCTTAACCATTGAAACGATTAAAGAACGTCAAGAAAGCGAGTTAATTAACAATGCTGAATACGGCTTGCTGAACAATGTCGCGGATGCGTTTAAAGTACAAACTCGCAACGGTTCACCAACCCCCGATGATTTAGACGAACTGATTGCCCGCGTGTGGAAAGAACCTGCGTTTTTCTTAGCACACCCACGCGCCATTGCGGCGTTTGGTCGTGAAGCAACTCGTCGTGGTACACCACCACCTACAGTGACTTTATTTGGTTCGCAATTTTTAACATGGCGCGGCATTCCGTTAATTCCGACTGACAAATTGCAAATTACTGGTGGTAAAACCAACATTCTGTTATTACGCACCGGTGAAAGTCGCCAAGGTGTCGTCGGTTTGTATCAACCGAATTTAACAGGTGAATTAACAATGGGCTTATCGGTTCGTTTCATGGGTATCAACCACAAAGCGATTGCTTCTTATTTGGTGTCCTTGTACTGCTCATTAGCGGTATTGACCGAAGACGCGCTGGGTGTGTTGGAGAATGTCGAAGTAGGCAACTACTATGACTACAAATAACACAAATCTGCCAGACATTGAGCAGTTGACACGCTTGGCAAATCAATTGTTTACTGCATTGCCTTGTGATGGTTCGTTGCTGAATACAGGCGTTCATGCCGTGTCGCCACAAGCGGCAACGGCGACGGCTGATTCTGGCAAGTTGGCAGAATTAGCTAACTTAGCTGAGCAACATGTTGAGCCACCTGTGGAAACCGTGGAATTACAAAAACTGCTGGCTAATTATTCCACAGTGAGTCGTTCTGATGTACCGAGCAGTACGCTCACCGCCCCTGGTTTTTATTTTCTGGATGCGGCGCAGCAGCAACAGGCACTATCAAGCTTAAGTTCAGCTAGGCTAGCATTATCCCAACAGTCGGCGGCAAACGCTGATCTTAACAAAGTAACGGGACACTCCAGCTTGGCAGGACAGCATGTTGAATTACCTGCGGAAACCTTAGAACTGCATAAACTGCTGGCTAGTCATGCAACAGTGAATCGTTCTGGCACGCAGGGTAATGGGGTCACCGAGGCAACTACCACACCGACGTTTTATTTTCTCGATGCGCAAAAACCGCATCGTGATTTAACAACGTTGGGCTTGGCTGGCGGTCATCCAGCATTTGATGTTCACGCAGTGCGCCGTGATTTTCCGATTTTGCGTGAGCGCGTTAATGGGCAACCGTTAGCGTGGCTGGACAATGCCGCAACGACGCAAAAACCGCAAGTGGTGATTGATAGAATTTCAGCGTTTTACCAGCATGAAAATTCCAATATTCACCGTGCCGCGCATGAACTGGCAGCGCGGTCTACCGATGCGTATGAAAAAGCACGCAAAACCGTAGCGGATTTTCTTCATGCGTCTTCGCCTGAAGAGATTGTATTTGTGCGTGGCTCAACTGAAGCGATTAATTTAGTTGCGCAAAGTTGGGGACGGCAAAATATCGGCAAGGGTGATGAGATTGTCATCACTTGGCTAGAGCATCATGCCAATATCGTACCGTGGAAACAATTGTGCGATGCAACGGGTGCAGTGTTACGCATTGCACCTGTCGATGATAATGGGCAAGTGTTGTTGGATGAATACAGCAAATTGCTTAATTCGCGCACTAAGTTAGTGTCATTCACCCAAGTATCGAACGCCTTAGGAACGATTACTCCCGCTCAGGAAATGATTGAACTGGCGCATCGTGTCGGTGCAAAAGTATTACTGGACGGT
>NQJH01000275.1 GCA_002256685.1 Methylococcaceae bacterium NSP1-2
CTGTTCATTATTAATTAAATCATATTGTTTAATTTGCCGAATATCAGAATTGTATAAAATAACAGCTTGATTATTTTTTATGTTTTCTGTTTTTTTAGCTGACCAATGTTGAACTCTATGTGAAAAACTGGCTGGTTTATTTTGATAGTGAACAAAAGCAAAGGGAGAAATAGCACTAAAAAAAGCGTGTCTGACATGAGCAAAATTGACAACTTTTTTTACTGTAGTTTTAGCTAACCATTTTGAGCGAAATAATTGGCTGTTTTTATGGCGTTTTAAAAATACCCCTGTTGAAACCAATAAAGCCGCTTCCCCTGTATCTTTTTTTAAAAAATTTAAACTAAGCGCAATAAATGCTTGAGATAATTCATTATCACCAATTGTCCAGTCAAATATTTTACACCATGATTTCACTTGATTTTGGGATTGTTTAATTATATCGCTTGCGTTTTTTGAAACAAACCCCCAAGGTGGATTTCCTACAACAATATCAATTGAATGTGCTTCAATAGGTAATCCATTACCTTCTATTAATCTGTGTTTTAATAACTCTAATTTTCTGACCTTATCTTGAAGAACTGAATCCATCATATCTTTTGCTTCGTTAATTAAAGAAAAAAGCCAGCTACTTTTGTTTTATCATTATCATAAATAAGATGTGGCAATGGTTTATCATGAGGTGAGAACATTGCAATTTGCGCTAGAATATCTCTAGGTGTTTGATAATGCAATAAAGCCAAATAAAGACTAAACGCGGTAATTTCAATCGCATTTTTATTAATCTCTATTCCTCTAATTTGATTTTTTAAAATCTCTCTTAATTCAAGTGCATCAAGATTCCTGCCTTTGTCGTTTATATTAAAGCGCACAATACGGCGAAAGGCTTCGACTAAAAAAATACCTGAGCCACAGGCAGGGTCGAGAACAGCGGGATTAGTTTTTAAACGCTTAGAAGTGAGAACTTCTGAAAGCACGAATTCAGCTAAAACACTGGGGGTATAATGTGATCCTGTTCCTCTTGAATCCTCGGCTTTTGTTGTATGATAAAATTCTTCATAAATATTGCTGATTAATTCAATCGGGACAATTTTAAAATCATATAGGTGAAAAAATATCTTTTGTTGTTTTTCAGTATCGCCTAATAAAAAACCTCTTAATAAACCAAGATATTTTTGTTCAACATAGTTTTCTTCTGATTTATCTTTAGGAAATAAATCACCATTAAAATCTTCAGCTAATTTATCAAAAAGCGCGTAAGTAAATGCTTTATTTTGTAAAACTTGACAGAAAAAATGCTTTTTATTATCAGGATTAAACGCTGATTTTTCTAAGGGCTTATCTAATAACTCTAGCCAATTAGAGTTAATATTGGCTACTTTTATAAAATATTCTTTTGTTAGTATGCCTCTGTCTTCAAGATAGCGAACAAAAATAGCTCGACTAATCAGCGCGTGAGCATATTCTAATTTTAATCCTTTATTTTCTAATTCTTCTCTAACAAGTTTTAAATCTTGAATAAGTTGTTTATCGGCACGCTGTCCAAACCGCTTTTCTTGTTTAGGTAAATAACCAGATTCTAATTGTGCGCGTCTATAATCTTTAAGTGCGTCTAAAACATCGGCTATTCGTTCTACTGTTTTGAGTGGTTTTTCTAATTGCTGAGTTTCTTTATTAACAGGCAAGTGCGTTAAATCATAAACTCGTAATTCTGTTGGCAACGCAATAAATAATCGTTGTGGACGGGACATACACCATGCTTTAAGGATGATATTTTTTAATTCATCATCCGAAGGTGCAGGGTTATCTAATTGATAAAAAACAATAACAGGCTCATCTTTAACAAAAAATATTTTTTCTGCACCGATTTTAGCTGCCAGTTCTAACCAATCGCCTTTATTTAACCAAGCTTCTTTGGTTTTTTCATCATTAGGCAAAGAAAGAGCCGCAAGTAAGCTTCCTGACTGTAAGTCAAGCTTCTCATAGACGGTGGTTAAAAATAATTCGTTCATGGTGTTTAAAAAGTAATAAGCCTGTTGGTGTAACTATGAGTGTATTTTGAGCGATAAGCTTAAATAAGTCATTACTTTCTCAATCTAAAAATGACTGGTAGTTTGACGGCGTATAACAAGACGTTCTGCTCGCCATAACTAGTAAGCATAAATATCCGCCATGATGTTTAGTATACAAATATGCAAGTGACGTTGTGGTGCGGTAATTTCTGCTTGGAAGGGGTAGGTAAAATTTCAATAACGGGAAATGGTTTGTTTGGATTGAATTTTAGGACAACCATTTGCCCCATTTGAAAAGCTGACATTATTCTATTTCTCCTTAAAATCAATTGGAGAATATAACAGTAAAGTGACTAAGAAACCTGTATTCGCTTGTTCAATTACCTGAATAACGCCCTTGTGCGGTCAACGGTGAATAGATACATGGGACCATGATAAACTACCATCAATAAACCACCGTTATCATTAGTAGGACTATCAATCGTGCATATTCATATTTTAGGCATTTGCGGAACATTTATGGGGGGGCTTGCGGTATTGGCAAGGCAATTGGGGCATGAGGTCAGTGGTTCTGACCAAAATGTGTATCCACCGATGAGTGAGCAATTGGAGCAACAGGGTATTACTTTAATGGAAGGTTATCGCGCTGAAAATCTGGCGCGTAAACCTGATTTGGTGATTATTGGTAATGCGTTATCGCGTGGTAATCCAGAAGTCGAAGCCGTGTTGAATCAAGGGCTGCATTATGTTTCAGGCCCGCAATGGTTAGCAGAACAGGTGTTGCAAGATAAATGGGTGCTTGGTGTTGCAGGGACACACGGCAAAACCACGACCACCAGTATGCTGACGTGGATATTAGAGCATCAAGGCATTAATGCGGGCTTTTTAATTGGGGGTATTCCGCTTAATTTTGGTATTTCTGCGCGCTTAGGTGATAGATTCGGCATTTTTTGATAAACGTTCAAAATTTGTGCATTACCGTCCGCGTACTGCGATTCTTAATAATTTGGAATTTGACCACGCTGATATTTTTCCTGACCTTGATGCAATCAAAAAACAATTTCATCATTTAGTCAGAACTATTCCCAGTGAAGGTTTAATTATTAGCCCTGCCTCGGATGCGAATATCAATGAGGTGTTGACGATGGGTTGTTGGACACCGACAACACAAACCTCGGTCAATGGTAATGCAACATGGAATGCGGTGTTACACCAAGCCGATGGTAGTCTGTTCAGTGTGTACTTTGATAATGTCGATCAAGGCAAAGTTGATTGGTCGCTAACGGGTGAGCATAATGTTTACAACGCTTTGTCTGCAATTGTGGCGGCAAATCACGTTGGCATTTTGCCTAGCGATGCAATCACCGCACTGAATCAATTTAAGAATGTGAAGCGGCGTATGGAAGTGATAGCTAAGATTAACGATGTCACTTTATACGATGATTTTGCCCATCACCCGACCGCTATTCAAACCACATTAGACGGTCTGCGTAAACAAGTGGGCAAAGAACGTATCGTAGCGATTGTCGAGCCACGTTCTAATACCATGCGTTTAGGTACACACACCGACACCTTGGCACAGTCTTTTAGTCAGGCAGATTTAGCGATTATTTATCAACCGGCTAATTTAAACTGGGATTTAACGCAACTGAGCAAACAAGCGGATAATATTGAAATCTGCACGTCGATAGATGACATTATTACTCGATTACAACAGGAAGCTCCGCTAGGTGGGCATTTTGTGCTGATGAGTAATGGTAGTTTTGGCGGGCTGTATCAACGTTTACAAGCGGCGTTAGTGTGATAATACTCAGGGTTGAAGCCTCCAACTTTAACCATTAAACCGTCTCATGGCGCGGCTACTTTTGCCAGTCCTAAATTAGGCGTGAATGTCACTTTATCGAATAACGCCTTGTTGTATGTGGCGACAGGTTTAGCCTTGAAACCCGCTGGATTCACCATTGTCAATATTAACGAAAATTTGTCCCATTATCAGCAAGAACGACTTTGGAATAACGAACTAGGCATAAAAAGCCAATGGTTTAATGACCGCTTCAAACTCAATGTAGCGGGATTTTATTACGACATTGACAATTATCAACTCAAACGCAACTCATGGAAAACTTAAGCCTAGATGGCAATTTTAGTTGTACCCACACCCAACTTGATGAATACCGCGACCCGATTACCCGCGTCAATTATGCGGGTAAACTCGCGCCGTTTGTGCCTGAATTGAAAAACATCACGAATACTCGTTATTACACTTTCAAAATTGACAGTGTGCGTGGTGTGCCTAGCGACCCTAGGCTGTTTGGTGTACGGTTAGCAGTTAGTTTTTAGAACTTTCCTTGTTGGTATAATTCATCAAACTTAGCTCTGGCTCTTATATGATCATTACCACACTTTACCAAGATTGCATGATTATCATTGGGCGAATAACATTCTTGCGGTTTTTTATACCAGCTTTTAAAGAGTGCGTCTTTCTTGAGCTTCTCTTCATGTGCGGCAAGTTGTTGCTGCTGCATTTGAATTTCTTCGGTCGTTCTGGTGTCAACAGGTGCAATAGGTGGGCTTGGCTCTGGTTGAATAGCAGGTTGTACAATGGCGGGCGCGGGTAGAACGGGTAGTGTGACTACGGGTGGATTTACTACAGGCTGTTTTATCAGTTGTGTTAATAATGACCCCGTGAGAGTTATTAGTATAGCCCCACCTAATACGATGCCAAAACTCACACCTAAGGTAATTTGTAATATTAATTTCATGAATGAACCTGCGTTGTAGTTGTTAGGTAATGTTGGCTAAGAATACAGGATGCTGGCTGAATGCTGAGTGAATAAGCTCTACGATTTTTTAGAGTTTCCCCTGTTGATACAATGCTTCAAACTTAGCTTTAGCTCGCATATTTTCATTAACACATGCTACTCGTATTTCGTGAGTGCTTGGAGGGTCGCATTAGCTACCGTTTTGGTTTCACTGCTGACAAGTGGTTGAGCATTTATTAGTCTAGCGGCGAGTTCAATAAAATTAGGAGCGTGATTTTTAAGTTGGATAATCAAACAGGGTTTCGTGTTCTTCTTTGGATGGCAAGCCCAACCGCGCCCCCATTTTGGTACAACACAACGACCCTGCGACACTGGCATAACGTAACACGGTCAACCAATCTAATCCTGCCGCTATTCCCGCCGCAAACGCGCCATGAAACGCATCACCCGCGCCTGTGGTATCAATTGCATTAATAGCGATTGCAGGTAACGCGCTGCTTTTTTCCCCATGTTGCCAAATCAAACCGCGTTCACCTAGGGTAATAACGACAAAAGGCGCGAATGTGGCTAGATAGGCTAAAGCGGTTTGTTCATCACCTTTCAGTTGCAGGGCAAATTTTTCTGAACACACTAAATAATCGACCAAACCCATTAATGCCAACGTACCCTCATGCACAGAACCTGCATCGAGTACGGTAGCAATTCCTGTTTTGCGGGCGTGTTCGGCTAAGGGAACAGAAATAAATGGCTCATGCCCATCGAATAAAATCACTTTTGGATTAAGCGCGGAAAAATCAATTGCATCCGCTGTTAATGGTTTGGTGTCGCCTTTGTAATTAATTAACGCACGGTTGCCGTCTGGCTTAACAATCACTGTGGATAACGGCGTAGGCGAATTGCCGCGTAGTACGCACTGGGTATTAACACTATGCGCCAGTAGTTCTTGATTATGGAGTTCACCATACACATCTCGCCCCAAATACCCTGCAAATGCCGCAGTTAATCCCAGTTTAGCCACCATCACCGCTGCATTCGCCGCAGGACCGCCGCCGCAAGCGATGAAACTATCGGCGACGGTTTTTTCATTTTCGGCAGGATGCTGGGCTACCGAAAATACTAAATCGTA
>NQJH01000276.1 GCA_002256685.1 Methylococcaceae bacterium NSP1-2
TAGCTTGATTAAAAATCAATTCCTCGCCGCGATGACCTGTAAAACCCGATTGCCCTTTTAAGCCTAAAGTCACCACCATGCGCGGTTCTTGAGATTCTATGTGAGTTAATACGCCCAAATCTTGGCTGGGTGTGTAATGGGTTTCTATGTAGCTTAAGTCTGAATCGAGTTGAAATACATCAGAGTAACCTATGCCTAATTCTTCGGGTAATAATTGGTGTAAGCACTGTTTTCGGGTTTGAAAATGCGACGGTAAATCATCGTTTTTTACTCGCCAGCGTGATGATGTTCTCATTAGTTCGCCTCTTTAGCCTATTCAAATACTTACTTAAAGCACAAAGTATGCCTTATGGGTAAGCCCTGTTAGGTTTTAAAAACCTGATAAATCTTCGACATGGGGATAGGGCATATCACCCATTAAATCCTAACAGTACGTCATATCACTCAATAACACTGTTTCGCATAGAAAATACTACTTACCGCATATAAAGTCGCGTGGGCATTCGGTGTTTTGTTGAGTAGTATGCGCAGTAAGTCACTATTCAGAATTTGAATGACGAACGAATAGTCCTCAGTTTGTTGAGGTGCGTTTCTTACTGACATCCTATTTACGTTGAAATTATCATGAAGCTTTTATTCCCTGCTCAACTATTTACGCTTAGCCCGTTAAGTAAATCTGTACTCATTGCATTGGTCGCTTTCAACTCTACAACGACCGTTATGGCGAAAGAGTTGCCACAAGAAAACAAAAACCAATCGAATACCGTACAACTTGAAACCATGTTAGTCACTGATAAAAAAGATCAGAAAAAAGCGGATCCCAAACTTGCCGCTACACGCGTTGAAGTTGACCAATCAGCAGGGGGCGTTACTTTAATCAACTTAGAAGATTATCAAGATCGCAATGTTTCCAGTATCGCCGACTTTTTTCGTTATGTACCCGGCATGTGGGCAGCGAGTCAAAGTGGTAATGATGAGGTATTTTTTTCCAGTCGGGGTTCAAATTTAGATTCCACCAATTTTGATGGCAATGGCGTTAAATTGCTACAAGATGGTTTACCTGTGACTGCCGCTGACGGTAACAATCACAACCGTATTATTGATCCACTCGCCGCACAATATGCGACGGTAGCACGCGGTGGTAATGCGGTTAAGTATGGGGCAAGTACCTTAGGGGGTGCGGTTGATTTTACTACGCCAACTGCACGCAATAGCCCAATGGCAAGATTGTCGCTGAGCGGTGGTAGTTTCGGTGAATTTTTAGGTCGTGGCACAGTGAGCAAAGTGTTTAACGATAAATTCGATGCTTTGTTGACCGCTGAAGGCAAGCTCTGGGACGGTTACCGCGATCATAATAGACAAGACCGTGTTGGTCTTTACAGTAATTTTGGTTGGCAAATCAGCGATGCAGTGGTCAATCGCACTTTTATCAGTTACATCAAAAATAATCAACAGTTGCCCGGACAATTAACGCGGGAACAATTTGAGACCAATCCTAAACAAGCCAGCAAGGAAGCATTAGGCGGCAATTATCAACTGGATGTTGAAACTGAACGGGTTGCTAACAAAACCACTTGGACGATTGATAATAGAAGCTCGCTTGAAGTTGGTTTTTCCTATGAACACCAAAAACTTTATCATCCTATCGTTGATAAAGTAATGGTTGATTTTGATGGTCCTGGCCCTTTGAATCCGCAAGAAGTATTCAGTTTATTCGTGAATAGCGTGCAACAAGATTGGGGGACATCGGCTCGCTACAATCTGCATTTAGACAATCACGATATATTGTTGGGCATGAATTACGGCACTAACTCCGAAAAAGGCGGCAACTACCGTAATGACGGCGGCAAACGCAATGGACTCACTAATCAAATCCGCAAAGATGCTAATACCACCGAAGTGTTTGCCCAAGATCATTGGCATATCAATGAAAGATGGACGTTGACACCCGCGTTGCAAGGCGTATTTGCACACCGTGAAGTCGATAATGTCGGTATTAATCCAGTCACTAACGCCCTTACTGGTCAAAACAGTCATCCGAATGCTAATTATGCGGGGATTAATCCCAGTCTAGGCTTGGCGTACCGCTTCGAGAAAAACGCCAGTGCTTACGCTAACGTCAGCCGCATGTACGAACCACCGACTAACTATAATCTTGGCGATAACGTCACGGCGGGTGCGGGTGATAAAACGCTGAAGGCAATGGAAGGCACTTCTCTCGAAATCGGTACCCGTGGCACGCATGAATTCGGCGCGTTAAATACCCTAAACTGGGATTTATCTCTGTATTACTCATGGCTTAATAATGAAATTTTATCCGTTTCACCGTTACCCGGTTTAAGTTTATCAACTAATATGGATAAAACCATACACGCGGGCGTTGAAGGTTTAATCGGCGGACAATTCGCCCTTGATGACAAAGGTACACACTCTATCGCACCGATGATAAACATCACTTACAACCATTTTAACTTTGATGGTAATAGTGTTTATGGCAATAACCGCTTAGCCGCTGCGCCTGATTATTTTATGAAAGGTGAAGTATTGTATCGTCATGCCAGTGGCTTTTTCGTTGGTCCAACCTTTGATGTCGTCGGCAAGCGTTATGCTGATTTTGCCAATACTTACAAAATCTCAGGTTATGGTTTGCTGGGTGCGCGGACTGGTTGGTCTAACGATCACTATAAAGTATTTTTTGAAGCGCGTAATTTACTCGACAAAAATTATGTCTCAAGTAATTCAGTGGTTGAAAATGGCACGGCAAATTCTCAAGTGTTAAATTCGGGTGCGCCCGTGTCTTTCTTTGGTGGCGTAGAAGTTAATTTTTAAAGTTGTCACTGCAAATTCATTCGCGCTGTGCGGATAAATCCGCACCTACGGCATTCACGATAATGAACCCCTCAGTACACGACTCACAAAGATTGTTTTCTGCGTGGGTCGTATGCTCTCTGCTTAAACCGTCATCTCTTATCATCATGAAAATACGCCTTGAATTACTGAGTCGCCTATTGCTCATCCTTTGCTTGTTTAACTCCTCGTTAGTGATCGCCGAAGACACACCACTATTATTACTACATGCTTGATTTAGGTGATGCGACGTTATTACCCGGTTTTATTGAATTACACGCCCATTTAGACTTTCGACATATTCCAGCCGATACGGTATTGCGACATGGTATTACGACGCTTCGAGACGTAGGCGGAACAGTCCACCAGCCTTATGGGGGTGAAGGCAGTTTGCGGGTTTTAAGCTCAGGGCAGATTATCACCGCGCCAAATGGTTATCCGATTCCAAACATGGGTGCGGAAAATATCGCGATTGCTGTTGCAACAGAAACCCAAGCACGGCAAACCGTGCGTGATTTAATTAAAGGTGGCGCAGTCATCATTAAAGTGGCGTTAGAACCGGGTAATGAAGTAGGCGCACCGTGGACTTCAGGGCATCATAGCCATGAACATTCACATGCTAAACATCCGCAAGCCATGCCGCTGTTATCCGAAGCGATAGTAAAAGC
>NQJH01000277.1 GCA_002256685.1 Methylococcaceae bacterium NSP1-2
GCGAGACCATTTCTTAGAAATAAGTCATTCAACTCCATGTAATGCAGCTCAAAGCCTCGCGCCTGAGCTTCCAGTAACATAGCAAAACTGGTGTCTTTTTTTATGTTGATATGGGCTATAGAGTCCATGACCATACCGAGTTTAATAGGCATTATGATTCCGATGTGATTGGCAGTGAGTTAGTGTGCTTTGTGTTGTTAGGCGAACCATTTTAATGGAATTGTGACAATTTGACAGCTACTAACATTTGAGTTGACAGAGCAAGCGGGTATTTATCAGTGATTCTACTCGATGAATGTATTTGAATATAGATTGAAACATTTACTTTGGCACTGTTTTTTGGTATAAAGTTTGGCTAACTTTTGAATCTAGGCACACTAAAAGAGGTTAATTATGTCCAGAGTATGTCAAGTAACAGGCAAACGTCCTGTTACCGGTAACAACGTATCACACGCAAATAACAGAACCAAAAGACGGTTTCTTCCTAATCTGCAACACCACCGTTTTTGGGTGGAAAGCGAAAACCGTTGGGTACGTCTGCGTATTTCAACGAAAGCAATGCGCATCATTGATAAAAATGGCATAGACGCAGTATTAGCGGATTTGCGTAAAAACGGCGAAAAGGTTTAAGGAGATAACATCATGCGCGATAAAATTAAATTGATCTCTAGCGAAGGCACAGGTCATTTTTACACCACGACTAAAAACAAAAAAACGATGCCTACAAAAATGGAAATCAAAAAATTTGATCCCGTTGTTCGTAAACACGTTATTTATAAAGAAGCTAAAATTAAGTAATCCTCTGGATAAACCTTTTTTTCGGTTGCTTAAAAAAGCCACAGTTTTTGACTGTGGTTTTTTTTTGGGTTTTGAATTTGTAGGTGCGGATTTATCCGCACAGTGCGAATGAATTGACTCATTCCCACGCGGCACATGAGAACGAGAAAGTTGCCAGTACTAAGGAATAGCAGACATTCGCAAACATCTAATTTTACATATAAAGGGGTAAAAATGAGTATCGGAGAAGTATCGTTTTTTACAGGGATTTTATTGTTTTTCATAGGGATCATCGGCGGTGGCATTGATATAAAAGAAATAAAAATACCGCAAATTACAGGTGCGTCTCGGTATGCGTGCTTTATAGGCAGCATACTGTTCCTTGCTATGGGTTTGTATCTGAAACATGAACTTCCTAATATTTCTATCAATCCTACCGTTTCTAATACACCTGCCCCTGACGTTCCAGCTACCGCACCCGTAGTACCTGCTCAGCAAACCGTTGTCCCTGTCAATGTACCACCAGAAAATGCAGAATCAGATAAAGCAATAGCCGCCAAAAATCAGGCTCTAGTTCAACTGAATGAAGCAAACAAACGTATTAATGGCGTTTGGAATGGCACTACTCAGGAAATCAGAAATACGTTATTACCTGAACAAACGCAATGGTTAAAGCAACGAGAAGAGGATTGCGCACTGCAAGCTTCAACTGAACAACCTGTCGATACGGTGATGCAAGAGGCGGTTAAATTAAACTGCATGACAACAATGAACGACCATAGAACGGAAGAGCTGAAACAAAAAATTGCAGACATAACACAAGCTAAGAGTACAGATTCTAAGCCGTCTGAAACTGAAACACCTAAGAATCAAGACATCAATTCGATTGCTTCAATTAACGCATCCTCCATAAGTGATGTACAAACAGCTGAATTAAATAAGGCTAAGAGTCAACTAGATGAAGCGAACAAACGTATTAATAGCGTTTGGAATGCTACCACTCAAGAAATCAGAAATACGTTATTACCTGAACAAACACAATGGTTAAAGCAACGAGAAGAGGATTGTTCACTTAAAGCCGAAAATGAACAGCCTGTTGATCAAGTGATGCAAGAAACGTTTAAATTAAACTGTATGGCAACAATGACCGACCCTAGAACCGAAGAGTTAAAACAAAAAATTGATGCGATGACACAATAAACAAGCGTTTTGTAGATTGGTTAGTAGCCTCGATGTAACGCAGTGAAATCGAGGTTTATCAACACGGATGCCCCCTCGATTTCGTTTCACTGCATCGCGGCTACACACTGCTTAGAGCCATCGTGAGGCTTTTTGTTGTTAAGCATTAGCAATAAAAATCGCTCGTCTCGGTGCGGGTAAGCCTTCACAGGTTAATTGTGGATTATCGGGATGGAGAAAATCTTGTAGTGAATGAAACTGCATCCATTCGGTACTGCGTTGTTCTTCAATACTGGTGACTGTGACATCCACCAAACGCACATTTTTAAAACCACAGCGTTTCATCCAGCTCATCAAGGTCGCACAACTGGGCAAAAACCAAACATTACGCATTTTCGCGTAACGGTGTTCAGGGACTAATACTTCGCCTAAGCCGCCCTCAATCACCAAGGTTTCTAACACCAATTCTCCGCCTTGTTGTAAACAGCCTTTTAGTTCTAACAGGTGGTCGATAGGCGAACGGCGATGATATAACACACCCATCGAAAACACGGTATCAAAGGCGTGTAAATTGCTAGGTACGTCTTCTATGCCCAGCGGCAAGACATCAATAGGCGCGTCACCATAGAGTTTTTTAATCAGTTGAAACTGCATTACGCTCAGTAAAGTAGGATCAATTCCGACTACTCTTTTTGCTCCTGCGCCTAACATGCGCCAACCGTGATAACCGTTGCCACAACCGACATCTAATATCAAACGATGTTCCAGCGGCGCAAGATGAGGTTTTAATCGATTCCATTTCCAGTCAGAACGCCACTCGGTATCAATGTCGATACCAAATAACTGATATGGACCTTTACGCCACGGATGTAAGGCTATTAAACTTTTTTCAAGTTGATTTTTTTCGTCCACACTCACATCGTCCACGCAACCGATTTGCACAGCATCGCTGTCTAATAGCCGTTGTGATGGAATGAGTTCAGGTTGTTGCTGAATGGTTGCTTGCCAGCGTATCAAGTCGCCATGCTGAGAAGCATCAAAAGCCTGTGTCGTGTGCGCGGGTAATAACTCAACCCACGCCTCAGCATTTGCTTCCAATAGCGCGTCATACAA
>NQJH01000061.1 GCA_002256685.1 Methylococcaceae bacterium NSP1-2
GACTTATTCCCTCCACTTTTTCTTTACAGCATCGTAGGTTGGGTTGCGAAAGAACCGCAATCCAACCTACGTTTATTACTTCGCCACCGTCTGATCTTTCTTCATCATCAACCGAATACCGCGCACGGCTTGACGGGTTCTGTGTTCATTTTCAATCAACCCAAACCGCACATGCGTATCACCGTATTGACCAAAACCTATCCCCGGTGCAACGGCAACTTTCGCTTCCAACAATAATTTTTTAGAAAATTCCAACGATCCCATTGCGGCATATTGTTCAGGAATTTTTGCCCACACAAACATGGTGGCTTTGGGTTTTTCAACTGCCCAGCCGATAGCATTTAAGCCATCACATAACACATCACGGCGTTTGCAATACATTTCAGCGATTTCATGTACACAGTCTTGCGGGCCTTCTAAGGCGGCAATGGCGGCGATTTGAATCGGTGCAAAGGTGCCGTAATCCAAATACGATTTAATACGCGCTAAGGCGGACACTAATTCTTTATTGCCGCACATAAAGCCGACGCGCCAGCCGGGCATGTTGTAGCTTTTAGACATAGAGAAAAATTCTACTGCAATGTCTTTTGCGCCTTCGACTTGTAGAATTGACGGTGCTTTGTAGCCATCAAATACGATGTCCGCATAAGCAATATTTTTCAAAAAACTCCAGTTCCACGCATTCGCTAGTGGGATTGCCGGGGAAATTAAGAATTAACATTTTTGGTTTGGGCCACGAATCAACAATGGCTTTACTCAGCTCTTCAAAAAAATCGCCGCCTTCCACCATTGGCACATGACGCACATCCGCGCCTGCAATGACGACACCATAGGGATGAATCGGATAAGCGGGATTTGGTACGAGAACCACATCGCCAGGTCCTAAGGTGGCTAAGGCTAAATGCGCTAAACCTTCTTTAGAACCAATCGTGACAATCGCTTCAGATTCAGGATCGAGATCGACATCAAAACGGATTTTATACCAATCACAAATCGCTTTGCGTAAGCGCGGAATGCCTTTAGAGACCGAATAACGATGGGTATCAGGGCGTTGTACTGCTTCAATGAGCTTATCAACAATGTGTTGCGGCGTAGGTTGATCAGGATTACCCATACCAAAATCAATAATATCTTCGCCAGCAGCACGCGCTTTGGCTTTTAATTCATTAACAATGTTAAAAACATAAGGGGGTAAACGACTTATTCTATGAAATTGTTCCATTAAACAGCTCTTTGGCAAGGTGTAAGTGCAGGGTTAAAAATGTTGTCTAAATTACTGTTGTTACTACAATATGTCAAATGGCTTGCTTTAGCGATTTGCATTTAGATGATTTTTTCCAAATATTGCAAAATAAACTGTACGGTGCGATTGCCTCTAAATTCGTTAATATCCAGTTTATAAGCGGCGTGTGTCTGCCTTAATCCTAGCCAGTTTTCAGGTTGATCGATAAAAAATGCAATCGCATCAATCAATAACTGCCCGTCAGGTTGTCTTAGCACTAATTTAAGATGTCGCTGCCCGACAATTCGCGCTTGAATCACATCAAAGATACCATCAAATACCGGTTCTGGAAATTCTTGCCCCCACGGTCCTGCTTGTTGTAATAACTCGGCAAATTCAACGCTGATTTCTTGTTCAGTTAATTCACCGTCAGAATAGACTTTTTGATTCAAATCAATATGCGCTAAGCGTTTGCCGACCATTTCATCAAACGCCAACGCAAAGGCGGGATAATCGTGCATATTTAAACTCAGTCCAGCCGCCATTGCATGACCGCCAAATTTACTGAGTAACTGCGGGTGCAGACTGGCAATATCACTGAGTACATCACGAATATGTACACCGACAATGGAACGGGCTGAACCTTTGATTAAATCGTCGCCTGCTGGCGCGAATGCAATCACGGGACGATGGACGCGGTCTTTGATGCGTGAGGCTAAAATGCCGATAACGCCTTGATGCCAGCTTTTATCGTACAAACAAATACCCGCTGGCAAATGTCGCTCGTCTAATGGCTTCATTTCATTGATGTACGCCATTGCCTGTAGTTTCATGGTGCCTTCAACTTCGCGCCTATCTTGATTGAGCTCATCGAGTTGGTTTGCCATATCTTTTGCGAGTTGCGGGTCATCGGTCAATAGGCATTGAATACCTAACGCCATATCATCCATGCGCCCTGCGGCATTCAGTCTTGGTCCTAGCGAAAAGCCTAAATCGGCGGCAAAAATGGACTGTGGATTTTTATTTGATACTTCAATCAAGGCGATTAAGCCTTTATGCGCCCGTCCTGTGCGTATGCGTAGCAAGCCTTGATGCACTAAAATTCGATTGATTTGATCTAATGCCACGACATCGGCAACCGTTCCTAGTGCGACATAATCTAATAATTGGGCGAGATTGGGTTCTGCGACTTGGTGTTCTTCAAACCAGTGCAGTTCTCTTAAGCGGCTACGCAATGCCATTAACACATAAAACATCACCCCAACACCCGCTAACGCGCCACTGGGAAAGCTATCATTCACCAGATTAGGATTCACAATGGCATCAGCTGCGGGTAATTCAGCAGGCGGTAAATGATGATCGGTAATTAATACTTTAATGCCTGCATTTTTAGCCACTTTTACGCCGTCAATACTGGATATGCCATTATCAACAGTGATAATTACATCGGGTTGTTGCAGTTTAACTAATTCGACAATTTCAGGTGTTAAGCCATAACCGTATTCAAACCGATTCGGCACCACAAATGACACGTTTTTCGCGCCTAGCAATTGCAAGCCCTTAATTGCTACCGCACAACTGGTCGCGCCATCGGCATCAAAATCAGCGACGATAGTGATGCGTTGCTGTTCATTAATCGCGGTTATTAAATGCGCTACCATGTCGGTCATGCCTGATAGCAACCAAGGCGATGGCAGTTTAGTTAAGCTTTTATCCAATTCGTCTATCGATGTTAAACCTCTCGCTAAATAGATTTGTGCGAGTCGTGGATGAATATCACCCAGCGAAACGTTTTTTTTGTGAATGGGGCGTTGGATGATGGTTTTTTTGATCCCTTGATAATACATATTGGCTCAATAAAAAAGGTTTACTTTTTGGTAGGAGTAAAACAGCGTTAGCTATTTTCTAGCCAATAGCTAAAGCTATTGGACTCCTTGGTTAGTGGGATAAAGACCGCAGTAAATTGGAATAATCTTCAGACATTTTCATATCCGATTTTTTCAATTCGGTCACTTTTTTACAGGCGTTTATCACGGTAGTGTGATCGCGCCCACCAAAGGCATCACCTATTTGACATAAACTATGCGAGGTGAGTTCTCTTGCCAAACACATGGCGATTTGGCGGGGTCGTGTCACTGATTGACTTCTGCTTTTAGACGATAAATCGGCGATACGAATTTTGAAATAATCGGCAACAGTTTTTTGAATATTATCGATATTGACTAATTTATCTTGTAGCGAAATTAAATCGTGTAAGGCTTCTTTGGTAAATTCAATGGTGATTTCCCGCCCTGTAAATTGGGCGTTGGCAATGACCCGTCTTAACGCGCCTTCTAAATCTCTGACATTGGAAGGAATGCGTTTGGCGATAAAAAAAGCTACTTCTTGCGGTAGATAGATATTAGATTGCGCGGTTTTTTTCATCAAAATAGCGGCGCGGGTTTCCATGTCGGGCGGTTCAATAGACACCGGAAGCCCTGAACCAAAGCGTGATTTTAAGCGTTCTTCCAGCCCAACAATTTCTTTAGGGTACTTATCACAGGTTAAAACCACTTGATGTTTTCTATCCAATAAGCTGTTAAAGGTATGAAAAAATTCTTCTTGTGAGCGTTCTTTACCGGCAAAAAACTGAATATCATCAATTAACAGCACATCAATGGCGCGGTAATATTCTTTAAAACTGCTGATCGCGTTTTGCTGTAAAGCTCTAACCATGTCTTGAACGAATTTTTCAGAATGCAGATAAACAATAGTTGCCGTTGGTTTCTTGGCTAAAATCGCATTACCGATAGCGTGCATTAAATGGGTTTTTCCCAGCCCTGAACTGCCGTAAATCAAGAGCGGGTTATAGGCTCTACCGATATTTTCAGCGACTTGTAAGGACGCGGCTCTGGCTAATTGATTGGATTTACCTTCAACAAAATTATCAAAGGTAAACGCCTTGTTAAGAAAATTAGGACCGACTTTTTTGGCTTCAGTGGGGCTGTTTGCTTTTTTAGCGTTAGAAACAGCCGGAGTTGCCGAACTTTTAGAGCCAATTTCCAAATTTAACGCCATCGTGCCATTAGAAAATTCTCGAATCGAGGCTTCGATTTTGGCAAAATAATGTTGTTTAACCCACTCCAATACAAAACGATTCGGCGCGAGTAATTTTATTTGGGTAGCATTTTCTATCGACTGAAGCGGGCGTATCCAAGTGCTGAAATCTGAACTAGGTATTTCATTTTCAAGTTTAGCAAGGCAGTTATTCCAGATTGAATTCATTATGTAGTCGATAACAGATTGATTTGCGTGGAGAGACTCGCCACTATACCGTAATAAAACATTACACTACAGAATTGACAGGGTGCGTGGATTATTTTATCATCGGCAGTCTTTTTTATCCGTTTTTGTTATCACTCACCCGTAGGTCTTAAGTAAAATGAAAAGAACATACCAACCCAGTAAATTAAAACGCGCTAGAACCCACGGCTTTCGTGCCAGAATGGCAACTGTCGGCGGTCGTAATGTAATCAAAGCACGCAGAGCGAAAGGTCGCGCACAATTAACTCGTGTGTGAAAGATTTTTGTTTTCCCCCTCAGCATCGGTTAAAAACCCCCGCTGACTATAAAAAAGTTTTTGCTAAGCCTGTAAAATCCAGTGACACCTATTTTACCTTATTAGCCATTCAAAATGATTTAGATCATTCACGGCTAGGCTTGGCAATTGCCAAAAAAAGTATAAAAAAAGCAGTGCATAGAAATATCATTAAACGTACTGTCAGGGAAAACTTTAGAATACAAGAAAATCTGGGCAGTATAGATATTGTCGTTTTGGCTCGTAGGGAAGCAATCGGCGTTCCGCTGGCATTATTAAGAAAGTCTTTGGAAAAGCATTGGCTTAGGTTGGTAACCCGATGCGCTTCGTACTCATAGCACTCATAAAGTTTTACAAGTACTTTATCAGCCCCTTGCTTGGGTCTAACTGTCGTTTCTATCCAAGCTGTTCAAGTTATTCCCTAGAGGCATTGACGCGCTACGGTGCGGTGATTGGTTTCTATCTCACTCTCAGAAGATTATTAAAATGCCATCCGTTTCATGAGGGTGGCATTGATCCCGTTCCAGAAAAATTTGGTAATAAGAATGGATAACATAAGATTTATACTAGTCGTTACGTTTGCAATGCTTGTTTTTATGTTATATCAAGCGTGGGAAATTGACTATGGCCCTAAAGCCCCCGTTGCCCAAGAGGCAAGCACCACCATTAATGCAGATGATTTGCCGACAACAAGTGGCACACCCGCAGAAGCAGGAATAACTCCACAAGCTACGAGCATTGCACCTGTTACAACCGCCCCCGTGGCTGCTAAAACCATAAAAGTTAAAACCGATGTAATTGCCTTAGAAATTGATACCCAAGGTGGCAGCATTGTTAATTTAGATTTACTTCAATATCCCGTAGAAAAATCCAACTCGGTAGTGGACAAATTACGCGGCTTAGTCGGCATGGATGTTGCCGAAAAAAATACCGCGCCAGTCAGATTATTTAATAACGACCCAGCAAAATTATTCGTTGCCCAAAGTGGGTTTATTAGCGAAAAAGATTCAGCTAGCGCACCTAATCACGACAGCCTTTTTAGCAGTGAGCAAGACAGTTACACGCTAGCCGAAGGACAAGACAGTTTATCTGTACCGTTAACATGGACAGATAACAATGGTCTGGTCGTTACTAAAGTTTTCACGTTTAAACGTGGTAGCTACGCCATAGCATTGGATCAAAAAGTTCAAAATAATACGGATAAAGCGTGGGTAGGCAGACAGTACAGTCAACTATTGCGCATACCTGATACCGAAGGCAAAGGCAATATGCTAACAGGCGGTATGAGAGCCTATGATGGTGGTGTTGTTTATACCGAAAAGAATAAATACCAAAAAGTCAGCTTTGATGACATGACTGAAGAAGCCCTTAAAGTTGCTACTAAAGGCGGCTGGACAGCAATGATTCAACATTATTTTGCCTCTGCGTGGGTGCCACCCGCAGACCAAGAAAATAATTTGTACACCAAAGAATTAAAAGATGGGCGTTATCTGATCGGTTCTTATTCACCGTCAGTCAGCGTGCAGAGCAACTCAGCTGCTCAGTTTTCTGCACAATTATTTGCAGGACCTAAAATTCAGCCAGTGATGGAAAAAGTCGCCCCTGGTCTGGAATTAACAGTTGATTACAGCGTGTTGACCTTTGTTGGTAAACCTATTTACTGGTTGCTAAACAAAATTCACAGCGTCGTAGGCAACTGGGGTTTCGCTATCATTGGCGTGACCATCTGTATAAAACTGTTGTTTTTCCCGCTATCACAAGCCAGTTTTAAATCGATGGCGAAAATGCGCAAAATTCAGCCTCGTCTTAAAGAACTGCAAGAGCGTTTTAAAGATGACAGACCGCGTTTCAATACTGAAATGATGGCATTGTACAAAAAGGAAAAAGTGAATCCGTTAGGCGGCTGTTTACCAATTCTGATACAAATCCCCGTATTCATGGCACTGTATTGGGTACTGAGTGAAACCGTTGAATTTCGTCAAGCACCGTTCATGTTATGGATACAAGATTTATCGATACAAGACCCGTTCTTTGTCTTGCCAGTCATCATGGGTATCTCCATGAAAATTCAGCAAGGACTTAATCCTGCACCGATAGACCCGATTCAGGCGAAAGTCATGAAAATGTTTCCTGTCGTGTTTACGGTATTCTTTCTATTTTTCCCTGCTGGTTTGGTTTTGTATTGGGTTATTAACAACACCCTGTCGATCATTCAACAAACCATCATTACTAAGCAAATAGAAAAAGCTGCATAACGGCTTTTTGAGTCACCAAAACAAGCCCAAACCTCCGAGGTTTTAAAAACCTCGGAGGTTTTTCTTTATATTGAGGCGCGATAATGTTAAACCACACAGACACCATCGCCGCAATCGCCACGCCATCAGGCAACGGCGGTGTCGGCATCATTCGTATCTCAGGTTTGTTAGTTGCCAATATTGCCAGTCAATTACTCAACAAACCACTAACGCCACGTCACGCCGTCTATTCATCGTTTCTCGATAGCGATGGCAGCATCATTGATTCAGGCATAGCCCTGTACTTTCCCAATCCCCATTCCTACACCGGCGAAGACATTCTTGAACTGCAAGGACACGGCGGCGCAGTGGTATTGGATATGGTATTACGCCGCGTTATCCGTTTAGGTGCGAGATTAGCCAATGCAGGTGAATTTACCGAACGCGCATTTTTAAATAACAAACTCGATCTAGCCCAAGCCGAAGCGGTTGCCGATCTCATTACCAGCAGCACCGAACAAGCGGTACGCTCCGCACAAAAATCTATGCAAGGCGTATTTTCGGAGCAAATCAATCAATTGGTTGACGAACTCACCGAATTGAGAATTTACGTTGAAGCCGCTATTGATTTTGTTGACGAAGAAATCGACTTTCTCAGTGATGGCGTGGTCGAAAACCGCCTAATTCGTTTATTAGAGCGACTCGTACAAATTCAAAAAACCGCTAAACAAGGGCGATTACTGCACGACGGCATGACCATTGTGTTAGCAGGTAAACCCAATGCAGGAAAATCCAGCTTACTCAACGCCCTCGCAGGACATGAAGCCGCTATCGTCACCGACATAGCAGGCACAACCCGCGACGTACTGCGTGAACGCATACAACTGGACGGAATGCCGCTACACATCATCGACACCGCAGGCTTGCACGACAGCGACAACGCCATCGAACAAGAAGGCATACGTCGTGCGTGGGCAGAAATTGAAAAAGCCGATAAAATTCTGCTACTCATCGATGCCAGAGAACCCGAAGACTCAGAGCTATTAGCCTCACTGCCTAGCCACATCGACATCACCAAAATTTACAACAAAATCGACTTACTCGGCATAGCCCCTGAGATTAAACAACACGAACACCAAAGCGAAATCTACCTATCCATTAAAACAGGGCAGGGCATGGAACTGCTCACCGAACACCTCAAACAAAGTGTCGATTTTAATGCTAACACCGAAAACGTCTTTATTGCCCGCAGACGACACATCGAAGCACTAAACCAAGGCTATGAATCCGTCAGCCGTGCGTTAATCCAACTACAAACCAGCTTAGCAGGTGAATTAGTTGCCGAAGATTTAAAACAAGCGCAAAACAGTCTTGCTGAAATTACAGGGCAGTTCAGCTCCGATGATTTATTAGGAAAAATATTTTCCAGTTTTTGCATAGGAAAATAGGGACAACTCAATAATTGTCAGAAAAGTAGTAAAACCCTCTTGAGTATCAGTTTTTTCTAATATAAACTCCTACCACTGTTCCATTCTGGAATCAGCAATCAATAAGACACATCGTCTGAGGAGATATTATGTCTACGCATTATTCCCGTCGTCGTTTTTTAACCCATTCTAGTATGGGGTTACTGGCTTTTGCGGGGCTGCCCCGTGTGTTGCAGGCTATGGAAGGAATGCACGGAATGCCGAAAATGACCCCTAATAAAGCCTCACCTAATTTTAAACCCGATGTTGAAATTGAACTGTTTTGCAAGCCCAATTGGGTGGCAATTTTGCAGGGCAAAAAAACATGGGTGCAACAATATTCCGCTCGTTTATTGCAAGGACCTAAAGACACGATCACTGAAATAGCAGGTTCGTATCTAGGACCTATTATTCGCTTAAAAAAAGGACAAAAAGTCCGTATTCATTTACATAATGAGTTGATACAACCCACCGTCACGCATTGGCATGGGCTACACGTTCCTGCAAATATGGACGGGCATCCGCAATACACCATTGATCCCGGTCAAACCTTGGTGTATGAATTTGAAGTGCTGAACCGTGCCAGTATGGCTATTTACCATCCCCATCCGCATGAAATGACCGCAGAACAGGTTTATCACGGACTAGCGGGAACAATCATTATTAACGATGAAGAAGAAGCGGCATTAGAACTGCCCTCAGGCGAATACGAAATTCCGATAGTCATTCAAGATCGCCGTTTCGATGCAGACAATCAATTAGTGTATGCAGGGCACATGCGCGACCGCATGATGGGCTTTTATGGCGACCGCATACTGGTCAATGGTCACGCTGATTTTCAACTTGAAGTTGCTAGCCGTGCGTATCGACTGCGCGTACTCAATGGCTCAACCGCACGAATTTATAAACTGGCATGGGATGATGGTACGCCCATCACGGTGATTGGTGTCGATGGCGGTTTATTAGAAAAACCCGAAGTTAAACCTTACGTCATGTTAGCTCCCGGTGAGCGTTTAGACGTATGGGCAGATTTTAGCGGACGTAGCGAAGGTTCACAGCTGGTCATGCGTAGCGCGGCGTTTTCAGGGGTACTGCCTAAAATGGGCATGATGCACCACGGTGGCAGTGTAGCCGTCGGCAGTGAATATCCTATTTTTACGGTCAAAGTCACGCGCAAAGTCAGTGAGAGCCACAGTCTACCTAGCCAATTATCGAAAATTAATTGGTACAAAGTCAGTGATACTGCCAATCCCAACAAACCTATTCCTATTGCTATTTCCGAAGGTCACATGGCAATGTTGCTCAATGGTCGCCCTTATAAATACGACGATTTGCAAGATTTTGAGCGCATTAAAGTGGATACCATTCAACTCATGGAAATTTTTCACGCTCACGGCGGTATGGGTCATGGTGCAGCCGCCACACAAGACAGCGGCGAAGATCATCAAAGCGGTGGCATGGGCGGTATGAGAGGCGGCATGGGCATGGGTCACAAAGGCGGTATGGGAATGATGGGTGGAATGGGCGGCATGGGTGGAGGTATGGGTATGATGATGGCGATGGCGCACCCGATTCATTTACATGGTCAATCTTTTCAAATTGTCAGCCGTAGTGTCGGTGCAGGGACAGAAGATGATTATGCCACCGTCAGCGAAGGGTTTATCGAAAGTGGTTTGAAAGACACCGTGTTGGTTATGCCCGGTGAAACCGTGCGCATCATCAAACCTTTCCAAGATTTTAAAGGCTTGTTTATGTACCACTGCCACAATCTCGAACATGAAGACATGGGCATGATGCGTGATTTTTCAGTGGAATAAGTAGAGTGTTTCGTAGGGTGGGCAAGCTTTTTGCCCACCATTTTAGAATATCATGGTGGGCATAACAGCATTGCCCACCCTACATTATTCGGCAACTCGCCCTGCGTAAAAATGCTAAAATCCACACTTTAATCAGCCCTTAGCATTTTTCTATTCATGTCTAACCCTTTAAAGCTACCCATTGAAGCCCTCAAATTAAACATCGATTTAACTGGGTTTGAATTTCCTCCCGCGCCACGTTTGCAAAACGCCATCTTAGGACAAGACCGAGCGCGGTCGGCGTTGGAATTTGGTGTGGCGATGCCCAATGCGGGTTATAACATTTTTGTGATGGGCGAACCGGGCTTAGGTCGTGTGTCTCTGATTACCAATCATTTAAACGCATGGGCAGCACCGTTACCTGCACCGTCTTCTTACGCGTATGTGGATAACTTTGAAAATCCCAGAGAGCCGATTGCCGTTGAACTGCCCGCAGAATTCGGGCAAGCGTTTAGCAAAGCCATTGAAAAATTAATCGACAATTTGCTTGCTACCTTTCCAGCGGTGTTTGAAAGCCCCGCTTATCAGCAAAAAAAATCCGCCTTAGAGCGTCAACTCAGTCAAGCCTATAACAACGCTATTGATTTGGTGGATAAAAAAGCCCAAAACCTGAGCATTGCCTTATTTAGAGACAATGACACCATTACTTTCGCGCCGATTCGCGACAATAAAACGCTCAACGAAGACCAATTCACGCAATTGCCTCAGCCTGAACGCGAACAATTTCACCAACACGTTGAACAACTGGAAGACTATTTGAGTGAAGTGTTATTAGAACTGCCGCAATGGCGCAGAACCCTAGTCGAGAAAACCAAGCAGTTAGACAATGACACTATTCATGCTGCCATCGAGCCGTTGTTTGTCGAACTGAATAAAACCTATCAAAACATTGATGATGTCATCACTTACTTAGCTGAAATCAAAAAAAATCTCGATAACACTATTGCTGATTATCTAACACCCGCTCGCCTTGAACCGCGTGAAACTAGCAATAAGCGGGGTTTGCTAACCGAGCTATATATGCCGAATATTTTGGTGGATAACAAGCAAGAAAATGGTGCGCCCATTATTTTTGAACCACACCCGACTTATCAAAACTTATTTGGTCGTATTGAATACATTAGCGATCAAGGCACCTTAGTCACAAGCTATCGAAAAATTTGTGCAGGTTCATTACACAAAGCCAATGGCGGTTATTTAATTCTCGATGCTGAAAAATTGTTGACCTATCCGTTTGTTTGGGAAGGCTTAAAACGCGCGTTACAATCGGGTTATATTGAAATTGAATCGCCTTATTCTGAGTTGGGTGTGAATACTATTACGCTTAAGCCCGAAGTGATTCCGCTGAAAGTGAAAGTGATACTAATCGGTTCACCTGATACTTATTATTTGTTGGAAGAGTTGGATAGTGAATTTAATGAAATGTTTAGAATTCTTGCCGATTTTGACAATACCATTCCGCGCACTCAAGAATCTACGCAGGGTTTTATTGCGGTGATGATTAAACAAGCCGCCGATTCAGGCGCAAAACCCTTAACGCCAGCCGCAATTGCGGGCTTGATAGAACACAGTTGCCGACTCTCTGAAAATCAACAGCAATTTTCCGCGCGTATTAATGATTCGCTAGAAATTATTGGCGAAGCTAATCTATTTTGTCAGCAAGCAAAAGACCATGAAATCGATAAAAAGCATATCGACCTAGCCCTGAATGCCCGCGAATACCGTAACGGCAGACTGTCACAAGTCATTCTTGATGAAATGCTCGATGGCACAGTGCTGATTGATACTGACGGCGCGGCAGTCGGCAAAATCAACGGCTTAACAGTATTAGAAATTGGCGGCAGTAGTTTTGGCGCACCTGCGCGTATCACCACCACCGTTTACCCCGGTTCACGCGGTATCATTGACGTAGAACGCGAAGCCGAATTAGGGCAATCGATCCATTCTAAAGGCGTATTAATTTTAACAGGTTACCTAGGGCATTTTTACGCCCAACAATTCCCGTTAGCCATCTCTGCCAGCATTGCTATTGAACAATCCTACAGCTATATAGACGGCGACAGCGCGTCATTGGCTGAATTGTGTTGTTTGATTTCAGCACTCACACACACGCCGATTAAACAAGGCTTTGC
>NQJH01000278.1 GCA_002256685.1 Methylococcaceae bacterium NSP1-2
ATCGGAGGGCATAACTTTCACCCCCTCACCTGTTAGCGTCAACCAAGGCATACTGTGTGCTGCTGTCCATAATAAGCTGGTTTGATACCAAGGCATGGTATCTCTCGCCCACAATGCAGGGGCTGAAAGAATAATACCATCCACCGCTGGCATAGTCGCTTGAGTCATCGCCGTCATAATCACCGCGCCGCCCATACTTTCACCGAGCAGATACACAGGACGATTAGGATAACGCTGTTTTAATAGTCGTACTAAGACTTGTAAATCATAAGTATAAGTTGCTTGCCCCGCCCATAAACCTCGATTAGGTGCAGCACCAAACCCGCGTTGATCGTAAGCAAAACAAGCAATACCTATGTTACTTAAATACTGCGCTGGCGCGGCAAAAAAATGGCTGTAATCATTAAAACCATGTAACGCAATCAGCACCGCTTTCACCTCCGTTTTTGGCAACCAATGCTGTAAGGGTAATTGTGCGCCGTCTTCGGTATAAAAAGTCGTTTCGCTAAGGCTAGCCGATTGATTTTTTACCCCCAGCGGATGAGTCGCAGGCATACAGCCGCTAAGAGTGATGAAGAACAGTAGTAATAATAAAAATTTCATAACATTAAAGGGTAGAAAGTGTAATTTGTAATCATATATGAATATTAACTCCTGTTAATCAATAAACTGATAACAATATTGCGCATTAGTTCAAGTTTGGAGAAGCGGGCGTTATGTCATATCAAATAATTGTTCTATTGCTTAGATTGTTACACAAGAAAATACGTCATTAGCTTACAGATTTTATTTACTATTCATGACTTTTAATAAACGGTAATTTTAATAAGTTATATGATTGACAGTTTAAAATTTAAACCCCAAACTGCAAACGCCCTCCTCAAAACTAACAGGTCGTTGATTATGAAAAAAAGCCTATTTCAGTCGCTGTTAATCACACTGATATTTACCCTCATTGCTTTTCCGCTGTTGCAAATGCTGAACAAGTCCAACTCAATGGCAAGGTCTCGCAAAGCGTGTTAGTGCAGTTATCGTTTACTTAGACATCACTATAAAAGCCCCATCCACGCCAGCACTAATGTCCAAACTTGCTCACCGACATAAAGCGACTCGGTTTCACAGCAGCGGAAATGAGGTGAAACTTGGAGTGTAATTTAGAGCCACAAAATGGATTGGCGGAGGAAGCCTATTTTACGAGATTTTGATGTTCAAACGCGTTGTTCTGCGATAATTAAATGAATAAAAATAACAGTGCCTTATGGCTCATAAAAAGGAAACACGATGTTCTCATTACAAACTATCTTCGGCAAAGGTGATAAATTTTATGGTTTGCTTGAAGCCAGTGCCGAATCAGCTCGTTTGTCGGCAAAGGCATTAATCGAGCTGCTTAGTACGCCAGCAACGCAACTATCATTAGAAAAATTTAAACAGGCGCGGCGCAGGGAAAAAGACCTATTCACGCAAATTAATGAAGAATTAGTAAATACGTTTGTTACCGTGCTGGAACGTGAAGATATTGAAGCCCTTAGCAGTGCGCTTTACAAAATCCCCAAAATTATAGAAAAGTTTGCAGAGCGATATACGCTAGCCTTGGGGCGTATTGGTGATGTGGATTTTGCCAGCCGTGCTGAAATGCTGGAACAAGCCTGCATAGTTCTGGAGCAAATGGTCGGACTGTTACGCAAAGGTATGGATTTGGATAAAATCAAAAAATTAAATGATCAGTTGCAAACTATTGAAGCCGAAGCCGATCGTCAAATACTTGAGTTTTATCGAGATGCCTATACCAATGAAACCGATCCGATTCGTTACCTGATAAAAATGAATTTGTTTGAAATCCTCGAAAAAGCCATCGACCGCTGCCGTGATGTTGGTAATGTTGTCTATCACATCGCCTTAAAAAACTCATAAAAGGATTTTCATGTTAAGTCTGCTCTTGCTTGTCGTCCTAGTAGCATTGGTATTCGAGTTTATCAACGGATTCCACGATACTGCTAACTCTATTGCTACCGTTGTTGCCACCAAAGTATTAACACCAACACAGGCGGTAATGCTCGCCGCAGTCACCAATCTAGCGGGGGCCTTTTCGGGTACAGCCGTCGCCAAAACCATTTCGTCTGGATTAGTCGATACTGGCTTAGTGACTATCTCTTCCGAAGTATTAATCTGCGCGTTAGTAGGTGCAATTATCTGGAATCTTATTACTTGGGCATTGGGGCTACCCTCCTCTTCCAGCCATGCGTTGATTGGTGGATTATGCGGTGCCGCACTCGCCGCAGGAAACAATAATTTCGACGTTTTAATCTGGTCGAAAACAGCAGCCGTCTGGACTGAAAACAAAGGCATATTGTGGAAAGTGGTGATTCCCATGATTAGTTCGCCGATTGCTGGTTTTACCTTAGGTATCGTTATCATGGGAAGCTTGATGGCTATCATCAGCGGTATGAATTCCGCTGGTGGTATCCTAGCGCGACTAGCGCGTCCAAAATGGATTAATGCGGTGTTCGGGAAAGCGCAGCTTTTATCAGCGGGTTATATGGGCTTTGCACATGGTAGTAACGATGCGCAAAAAACCATGGGCATCATCGCCTTAGCCATTTTTACCGCTAACAATGCGGGTACGCTCGATCAGTTGCCGCAGTGGGCTGAATTCTTACGCCCCGATGGCGGCGAAAAAGACATCGATAGTTGGATTATATTCAGTTGCGCGTTAGTCATGGCACTTGGCACAGCAGTAGGTGGATGGCGTATCATCAGAACCCTAGGTCACAAAATGGTTAAGCTACATCCAATAAATGGCTTCGCCGCAGAAACCAGCTCAGCAACCATTTTATTAACCGCCGCCCATTTCGGTATGCCCGTTTCCACCACACATAGCATTTCAACAGCCATTATGGGCGTTGGTTTTGCCAAAAATCCCCACGCGCTAAAGCTGTCTATCATCGAGCGAATTGTTTGGGCATGGGTTTTAACCATCCCAGCCGCCGCAGGAATATCATGGAGCATGGTGAATTTATTGTTTCTGCTGCATTAGAAGAAGATAAGAATCC
>NQJH01000062.1 GCA_002256685.1 Methylococcaceae bacterium NSP1-2
TGAAATAGCGTAGTAAGACAATTTTCCACGGTGCGGCGGACTGGTTAATTTTATCAGCGGTTGAGAGATCTCTTAAAATCTCTTCAATCATCAGTTTGGAGCGACCATAAGGATTAATTGATCCTAAGGCAAAATCTTCTGCGTATTGGTTGCACGTTGATTCTTTATAAACGGTTGCCGATGAGCTGAAGATGAGTTGTTTAACAGCCGCCTCTTCCATTGCTTCCAGTAATACCAGCGTACCGTAGACGTTGTTATGATAATAATTGAGCGGCTCTGAACAGGATTCACCAACGGATTTTAATCCCGCAAAGTGTATGACTGCATCAATGTTTTCTTTAGAAAAAATGTCACTAAGCGCGTGTTTATCACGAATATCAGCTTGATATAAAGTCGGCGATAGCCCTGTTATTTTTTGTACTCTGGCTAACGATTCGGGTTTACTGTTGGAAAAGTTATCCACCACCACCACGTTAAAACCTGCTTGTAACAGTTCAACGCAGGCATGACTACCAATATAACCTGCACCACCAGTGACCAATATCGTTTGCATGATTAACTCTTCTTTAGTTTGATTAAATGAATGCGGCGATTGTCTGTTTTAATGACTTCAAAGCGTAAGTTATCGACGGTGAGACTTTCGCCTTTTTTAGGCATGTGTTGAAGCTGATGGACAAGAAAACCGCCAACGGTGTCGTATTCATCGGTAGAAAGGTGCGTGGCAAAATACTCATCGAATTCATTCATTGGCATGAGTGCCTTAATCATAAATTCGTTAGGATTCCGTTCACAAACATAACCCTCGTCTTCATGATCGTCATGTTCGTCTTCAATTTCACCGACGATTTGTTCTAATACATCTTCAATGGTGACTAAACCAGCCGCTTGACCGTATTCATCGACCACAATTGCCATGTGATTACCTTGTGTGCGTAATTCTTTCAGTAGCACGTTTAAGCGTTTACTTTCGGGGACGACACTGACACAGCGCATAATTTCCCACACTTTCAGGGTCTTATCTTGTAACACGCGTGCCAGTAAATCTTTGGCTAATAAAATACCCACCACTTTACTGCGATCACCATCAATAACAGGATAACGGGAATGTCCGAATTCGGTGACTAACGGCAGTATGGCTTCTAACTCCGCGTCTTTGGGAACAACTTCCATTTGCACGCGCGGAATCATAATATCCCGAACCCGCATTTGTGAGACTTGTAACACGCCTTCAATCATGGATAAGGCATCGGTGTCTAATAATCGATTTTCACGCGCGTCTCGTAATATTTCTACCAGTTCATTCAAATCTTGCGGTTCGCCACTGAATAAATGGCTAATTTTATCGATCCAGCCTTTGTTTCTACTGGGAGGTTGTTCGTCGCTCATTGATCTACTTCCTGTTGATAAGGATTATTAATGTTCAGTTGTTGCAACAGTGCTATTTCTTTACTTTCCATTTCTTCTGCTTGTTCATCATCAAGGTGGTCGTAGCCTAGTAAGTGCAGGACACCGTGAATAATGATGTGCGCCCAATGATCGGCTAGGACTTTGCCTTGTTGCTGTGCTTCTTGTTCAAGGACAGGGGCGCATATCACTAAATCACCCAATAAGTTCAAGTCGATGTCGATGCCTTCGGGGATTTCAACGGGGAAGCTAAGAATATTAGTGGCACCTTTTTTATGACGGTATTGTTGGTTGAGTTCAGCACTTTCTTGTTCGTCAACAATGCGTACGACGATTTCAGTATCACGATTAACGTCTTCTAATGCGGTATCAATCCACAGTTGAATTTGTGCTTCGCTAGGTTGTCCGGCTGATTCAAAGATAGTTTGTATTTCTATGCTGTTCATGGATTCAGTTCGTGGCTTTTCTCGTAGTCTTCATACGCAGAAACAATACGTTGTACTATGGGATGTCTGATGACATCGCGTACCCCAAAAAAAGTAAAACTAATGCCTTCAACTTCTTTTAACACTTCTAATACATGCCGCAAACCAGAGGGTTTATTTGACGGTAAATCAATTTGGGTAACATCCCCAGTAATAACGGCGGTGGAACCAAAACCCACGCGCGTTAAAAACATTTTAATTTGCTCTAAGGTGGTATTTTGCGCTTCATCCAAAATAATAAACGAGTCATTCAGCGTTCTACCGCGCATAAACGCCAGCGGGGCAACTTCTATCATGCCTTTTTCCAGCATTTTTTCCACGCGTTCAAAACCGAGCATTTCATACAAGGCATCATATAAAGGGCGTAAATAGGGATCAACTTTTTGCGCCATGTCACCCGGCAAAAATCCTAATTTTTCACCCGCTTCCACCGCAGGACGCACTAAAATTATTTTTCGCACTTTTTCATGCAGCAACGCATCAACCGCACAAGCAACCGCTAGATAAGTTTTACCGGTGCCCGCAGGACCTACACCAAAATTAATATCATGGGTGGTAATTTTTCGTAGATAGTCTTGCTGATTAATGCCTCGCCCTTTAATCATGCCAAATTTTGTTTTAATGGTGATGAATTGTTGCGAGGGTATTTCAGGAACAGCTAACAGTTCATCAATCGACGCATCCTGCATTGCTAAATGGACGTGTTCGGTGGTCAGATGCTCTGTCTCTGTGCTATCGAATAATTTCTGCATGACCGCACCAGCCGCTTTGACAGACGCTTCTTCGCCGGTGATTTTAAATTGGTTACCACGATTGGCAATATCAACTTGAAGACGTGCTTCAATATGGCGTAGATGAATATTGAGTTGACCACAAAAATTGGCTAATCTGCTGTTATCCGCAGGAAGCAGGAGAATTTCTTTGGAAATTATTGACATAGGTTCATAGTTTTAGTTGCTGTGAGTTATTTTATCGATAGACGATTCAACCAATCGACCGCGTAACGAATTGGGTAAAGCTTCGGCAATCAATACATTGACAAACTGTCCCGCTAAACGTGGATGTCCAATAAAATTGACGACGCGATTATTTTCAGTTCTGCCCTGCATTTGGAGCGGATTCTTTTTAGATTGCCCTTCGACCAATACCGTTTGCACTGTGCCAATCATGGCTTCTGAAATAGCCGCTGTCATGTCATTAATGCGCTGTTGAAAACGCTCTAGCCGTTGTTTTTTAACTTCATCAGGCACATCATCGGCTAACTCAGCCGCTGGTGTTCCAGGACGTTGGCTGTAGATAAAACTAAACGATAAATCAAAGCCGATTTCTTCAACAAAAGCCATCGTTTCTTCAAATTCTGCATCACTTTCACTGGGGAAACCAATAATAAAATCCGATGATAAACAAATATTAGGACGCACTAAGCGTAATTTGCGAATGGTTTCTTTATAGTCTGCCGCCGTATGTCCGCGCTTCATTTTTTTCAAAATGTTGTCACTGCCGCTTTGTACCGGTAGGTGCAAATGGTCAACTAACTTGGGAATTTCTGCAAAGGCTTCAATCAGACTATCGGTAAATTCAACAGGATGAGAGGTGGTAAAACGAATGCGATCTATGCCATCGATTGCAGCAACGTAATGCAGCAATAACGCAAAATCAGCAATCTCACCATCGTCCATCATGCCGCGATAGGCATTCACATTTTGCCCTAATAAATTGACTTCGCGCACGCCTTGTTTTGCTAACGAAGTGATTTCTGCCAATACGTCTGCCATCCGCTTTGGGTTCAGGTAGCGCGTCAAATTTTTCGATTTCAGGAAAGGAAATATCGACGACGGGTTTATGCTGACTACGCACTTCATCCAGCAATTGTGGTAAGCGGTGCAAGGTTTGCGGACCGAAAACGATGTCTACAAACGGGGCGCGTTTTTGAATAGCCGCGCCTTCTTGACTAGCCACACAACCACCGACACCGATAATTACATCGGGGCGTTTATCTTTAATTTTGCGCCATTTCCCTAAGGCGGAAAATACTTTTTCTTGGGCTTTTTCGCGAATGGAACAGGTGTTAAGTAATAACACGTCGGCGAGTTTTGGATCATCAATCAGCTCAAACCCGTGTGAGGCTTGGAGTACATCACGCATTTTGTCAGAATCGTATTCATTCATCTGACAGCCATTGGTTTGAATATACAGTTTTTTGGTCATATTTTTTGAGTAAACGGGTGGAACTTAAATTTTGTAGTAACGAAATGGCGATTATAACCTTAACGCTATTAAATCAAGTAATTTAGTACCTACTCTATTATTCAAATTCAAACACCGAAGCCTGAAATAGCCAGTAGATACAAGCCCGCAGTCAAACTCTAATCATGCGCAGTGATATACTGCTAGGTAATATATCATTGTTTGGAGAGATACAAGCCCGCATTCCGCAAGCTCTATGCGGGCTTGTATCTACTGGCTACTTGCTTTAGAAAAAAATAATTAGGAGTTTTTAGGTGATCACATTTATTACTATGTTGTTAATTTTTGCTTTAACTATTCCACAGTTATGGATTGTAATTCGATCTGACACAGACAAAAGATTAAATGCCGACCACACTGAAACAGCAGTAGCTATTCTAAGAGAAAAATCGATTAAAGGAATATTTTTACGATTAAGTCTTTTGTTGCAAATGTTAGCCTCGTTGTTTTTAATCTTTCATTACTTATAGCTAACACGATAAGCAAATAGATACAAGCCCGCATGGAGCTTGCGGAATACGGGGGAAAATGTAGAAAAGCCCCGCAAGCTCCATGCGGGCTACTTGCTTGCTAACTTATGCGTTCCTATCAACATGGCGGTGCATGATGCGTACCTTATTCGCCTTCAAATACCCAAGCCCGAAATAATTCATACCCCAAAGCCAGTACGACGGGCCCGACAAACAAGCCAATAATGCCCGAAAATATCATGCCACCTATCACACCAATAATAATAATGACGATGGGAATGCGACTGCCTCTGCCGATGAGTAGCGGCTTAAGTACGTTATCAATCAAGCTAACAAAAATGGCCCATGCCATGAATGTCAATGAAAATAGCGTGTCATGAGCAGAAAAAACATAGATAGTGACGGGCAGCATAATAAAAGTGGGCCCTACTTGAATAACCGCCAGAAAAAAACATGCCAGTGTTAATAGGGCAGCACTCGGTATATCGGCAACCACAAGACCCAAGCCCGCTAACAATGATTGTATTAAGGCAACGCCTAAAATGCCAGTCGCTACCCCTCGAATAGTCTCAGTACTGAGAGACTCGAATTCTTCGCCTCTTTCGCCGACAAAGCGTTTTCCCATTGCTATCGCTAACAGCCGTCCACCTTCCGCATTAACCAACAGTATGCCACTGATAATAATGGCTAACACTAATTGTAAAATCGACACCGTTAGCGAAAAACTGCTGGTAAGTAACCATTTACCCAGCATTTTTAGCTGTGGTGCTACCTGCTGTAACGTTCCAAGCAGATTAGTAGACGCTAGTGTCCAATATTTGAATAGTGATTCACCAATAATTGGCCAAGCTGCCACTTTTTCAGTGGGCAACGGGATGGTCAAACTGCCATCCGACAATTTAGTGACTAATTCTTCAATATTACTGGCAATCGTTCCGACCAGCACAAAACAGGGCGCGGCAATGATTAACAATAAAGTGAGGATTATTAATATTGCTGTCAATTTCTGCCGCCCACCGAACAGTATCACTATTCGACTATAGACGGGATAAATACTAACAGTGATAATAAGCGACCAAACCAATGGCACGATGAAAGGCTGAACAATATAAAAACACAACACAAACAACAATAGAATCATGCCGATTTTGATAGCCGTTTCGACGATCTTTTTTGTAGTAGGGGACGTGTTAGTTGTCATCGTGTTACCTAGGGTTTGATTAAAGGCATTGTGCTTTAAAATAGTCTGCAATTCTACCGTGAATTTTTGAAGAAATGACTAACAACCTATAAAATCTCGCGGGCAACGTTCTTTTTAAAGTCATTGGAGCTATAATTGGAAAACAAATACTTCAGAAAAACCAGATTCATTTTGAAATGGATAATATCAGATAAACTATATCGCCAAAAATCATTGAGTTTGTCAGGCAGTGGATGCTTTCGATGATATGTGTTGTCTTGTTTAGCGCGTGAAAGCAGTTTCGATATTGTCGCTATTAACCTCAAAAATTCGCCTATTGAAAACAATGATTATTAAATCCACTGGTTATCGAGTCTTACTGTTTAATCTAGCATTAACAGTGGTTTATTTTCTATTGGCTAAGCTTGGCTTATTATTTGCGACTAATGCGGGTAATGTCACGCTGGTATGGCTACCTAGTGGATTGGCACTGGCTGTTTTTTTGCTAGGCGGTGCGCGTTATATGCCGGGTATTTTCTTTGGCGCGTTCGCTGCGGGCATTGCTGTCGGTGACTCTGAGGGTGTTTCTGCGGGTATTGCCCTAGGTAATACGCTTGAACCCTTATTGGGCTGGTGGCTACTCACTCGATGGGTGAAATTTGATATTACTTTGACTAAATTGCGAGATTTTCTCCTGATACTGTTTTTTGCCGCGCCTTTGAGTGCGTGTATTAGTGCAGTAATTGGCATTACAGTACTGGTAACGGGAGGTCTGCTAACGATGGAACAGTGGTCTTCCAGTGTACTCACTTGGTGGATGGCTGACGTACTGGGTATTATTTTAGTTACCCCCCTCATTATAGTCTGGCGAACATTACTGCCTAACCTACAGAACTATAGCCTACAGCAAATACTTAACACGGTGTTGCTGTTTACTTTGACATTTTTGGCGGGACAAATTATTTTTCTGGGCTGGTTTGCTAACAGTTTTGGTTCGGTAGCTAACGCCGTCTATTTGATGTTCCTTTTTATCAGTTGGGCAGCTATCAATTCAGGTGTAAGAGGCGTAACCCTCGTTCTCATCATAACGGCAGTACAAGCCCTATTAGGTGTTCATCAAGGTGTCGGTTACTTTAACAATGGTTTGATTGGCACCCATCTCACTAATTTCTGGCTTTACATACTGAGTTTATCGGTAGTTGGCATGACATTAGCCACCTATATCATCGAATGCAAACAAAACAGTTCTGCCTTACAAGAAAGCGAAACACGTTTTCGCAATTTACTCGAAGAAATTCCCTCTGTAGCCGTGCAAGGTTATGGGAAAAATGGCATTCTCAATTACTGGAATAAAGCCTCTGAGCATCTTTATGGTTATAGCAAATCGGAAGCTATCGGACAGGATATCGTTGAACTTCTGTTACCAGTCGATATGTACGAGAGTTATCGGCAAGCCATACAGCAGATGTTCGAAACGACACAAGCTATACCCATTACTGAATTATCTTTGTTAAACAAGAATGGTTCAAAGGTCGATATTTTTGCTTACCATGCTTATGTTCATGCGCCCGGACATGAGCCAGAGGTATTTTGCATAGATATTGATATGACCGATTACAAGCACATGGAAGAAAAACTAAGGGCTAGTGAAAGCCGACTGCGCTCAATTATTGATATATCACCCGTACCAATGGCATTAAGTGATAAACATCACAACATCACTTTTTTAAATCCTGCTTTTGAACATATTTTCGGCTATAACACCAATGACCTACATACCATAGACGACTGGTGGCTTAAAACCTGTCCTGATTTAACTTATCGACAAGCCGCTCAATCCGTCTGGCAAGCCGCACTGGAAAAAGCTTCGCTCCATAGAAAAGCCATTGCGCCGATAGAATTTAACGCCACTTGTAAATCGGGGAAGATTAAAACAATATTGGTGAGTGCCGCCGCCATAGAAAAAACCTTTAACAGTATTTACTTGGTAGTGTTTTATGACATTACCGAACATAAGAAAAATTCTGAAACTGTCATACGCAATGAAGCACTGTTGCGTAGGAAAGATGGTTATCAGCGGGCTTTATTAGATAACTTTCCTTTCAGGGTTTGGTTCAAAGACACGAATAGTCGCTTCCTTGCGGTGAATCAAGCCTTTGCTAAAGCACTGGGTGTTGATGATCCTGAGCAATTAGTGGGAAAATCTGATTTCGATTTTTATGAACCCGATTTAGCGGAACACCATTATCAAGATGACCTTGCCGTGCTGTCGTCACGTCAGAAACAAACCGCTGAAGAAGAATATATTGACCATTTTGGTTTACATAGCTGGATCGAAACCTACAAAGCCCCCGTCATCGATATAAATGGAGAAATACTCGGAACGGTAGGCTTCGCCCGCGACATTACCGAACGCAAAAACAATGAAACCGACCTGCGTATAGCTGCCACTGCCTTTGAATCACAAGACGGTATGTTCGTCACCGATGCCAATCAGATCATTTTGCGTATTAATCGCGCTTTCACCGCTATTACGGGTTACACAGCCGAAGATGTCATTGGTCAAACCCCGATGATATTTAATTCTTACCATCAAGATGACTCTTTTTATGCTGAACTGTGGGATTGTATCTTTGACGTGGGTGCGTGGCAGGGTGAAATTTGGACACAACGTAAAAACGGCGACCTGTATCTTGCTTGGCTAATGGTTACGCCAGTCAAAGATAAGCAGGGCAATATCACGCATTATGTCACCGCCTTAACTGACATCACGGTGCGTAAAGAAGCGGAAGAACAAATTAAGCAGTTTGCATTCTACGATTCTTTAACACGACTGCCTAACCGTCGAAAATTATTAGAACGCTTAGATCATTGCATTGCTGCTGGCATGAGAGAAAAATCACAATTTGCTGTCTTGATGCTGGATTTAGATCGCTTTAAAGCCGTGAATGACAATTTCGGTCACTTAGCAGGTGATGAATTACTTCAGCATGTGGCTGAACGCATTAGTAAACGCTTGCGCAGTACCGATATGGTTGCGCGTTTAGGCGGCGATGAATTTGTGGTTTTATTGAACGATATTAGTCACAAAGAAGATGCCGCCCGCGTGGCGGACATGATAGTCGCCGACTTGACCAATCCTTTTCACCTGAGTCAACACGATAATGTGCAAATTGGTACCAGTATTGGCATTAGTCTCTATCCCGAACACGGCGACTCATCCGAAATGCTCATGGATAATGCCGATGTTGCTTTATATCAAGCTAAAAATAATGGTCGTGGCTGCTTTGCTTATTTTTCAGAAAGCTTAACGCTCGCTACTCGCCAACGCTTGCAATTAGAAACGAAATTACGGCGTGGTATTGAAGAGCAAGAATTGCGCGTTTTTTATCAACCCGCTTATGACATAGCCACGGGGAAAATCATTGGTGCTGAAGCCTTAGTGCGTTGGCAGGACCTTGATGAATTAATGCCACCTAGCTACTTTATACCGATTGCCGAAGAAACCTCGTTGATTATTGATATTGGTGCGTGGGTGTTATACGAAACCTGCCAGCAAGGGAAAGAATGGTTAGACGCGGGCTTGCCGCCGATTACCTTATCGGTCAATGTGTCTGCCCCACAAATTAAACGCAGTAATATGGTCACGCTAGTAAGTGCTGTACTAACGGAAACCGATTTTCCCGCTGAACAACTGGAATTAGAAATAACCGAACAAGGTTTGATGGAAAATAACGGTTCTGAATTCATTGTTGATATTCTTAATAGCTTACACGCATTGGGCATTCGACTTGCCATTGACAACTTCGGCACCGGTTACTCTTCGTTAGCTCATCTTAAGAGTTTTCCACTGGATATTTTAAAAATCGACAAAAGCTTTATCAACACCATTTCACCGCATCACGATAACATGGCGATTGCCAGTACCATTATTGCGATGGGGCATAGCTTAGGCTTTAAAGTACTGGCAGAAGGCGTAGAAACTGAAGAACAGCTTGCCTTTTTAAGCGAAAAAGGCTGTGATTTTTATCAAGGCTACATCAAAAGTAAGCCCTTACCCGCCGAAGAATTTACCGCACTATTGCGAGAGCAAATGACCAAGTAATAGTTTATTCAACCTAAGGAGTATCGCCATGACCGACTTATTTAAACGTATTAATGATGTAATCAGTGCCAACATCAACGATTTAATTGATCGTGTTGAAGACCCCGAGCGTATGGTTAAACAAATCATCCGTGAAATGGAAGAAAATATCAGCAAAGCCAAAGAAGGCGTGGTGCTAGCGATTGCCAGCGAAAAACAATTACAAAAAGAGCTAGAAGCCAATCAAAAACAAGCCGCTGAATGGTTGAGTCGCGCTGAAACGGCATTGAACAACAACAATGACGACTTAGCCCGCGCCGCCTTAGCGCGTAAAAAAGAACACGATGCAATTTGTAAAGTGCTAGAACCTTCATGGCAATCGGCTAAAAATACCAGTGAACGACTGAAATCACAGTTAAAAGCCTTGGAAGCCAAACTAGAAGAAGCGCGGCGCAAACGTACCAGTTTGACAGCACGACAACATGCTGCGACAGCGCGTCAGCAAATGGATAAAACCCTATCCAATTTTGAAGCCGGTATTAAAGCCCAGACTAATTTTGATCGCATGGAAGATAAAGTCGCGGCAATGGAAGCCCACGCCGAAGCTTTAGAAGAATTGAGAAATGACAGTTCACAACTGGAACGCGAGTTTTTAGATATGGAAACTCATGCCGAAATTGATGAAGAATTACTCGCGCTCAAAAAGAAAATCAAAACCCAACCCAAAATAGACTCAGAGACCAGCCCAAGCAATTCAAACACTATTTTGCTGTAACACTGTGTTATGACATGGTTTTTCATGATTATAGTGGCGGGTCTGTTGCTAAAAGGCTCTACGCTTGGTATTTATGGCGTAATACTTTTTTTTCTTTACTATTTTTTGCGTTACTTTTTCGACAAACCAGCCCCGCATGAAGATGAATCGAATAAACCCAGCCCCATTCAACCGCACCAGTCATCAAATTTAACGGCTGGCGATTTAGCTGACTTAGTTTTATTACGACTGGAATTACAAAGTCTGTTGGAATCGGGGCGTATCGATAACGAACAACAAGCAGAACTAACACACCGCATTGACGCACTGTGTAAACAACATCTAGCGGATTTTGCCGCCGTTCCAGATAATGCCTTATGGCAAAAACGTCGCACCAGCGCATGGGATTTACTTAATCATCATGCAGAAACACCGCTAGGACAACCGCCTTGGACTATAGAACCGCTGCATGACAACATTTCCACCGCCGTTGAATCCAAAATACCTATTACAGTATCGTCGCTAGCCATTGATTTAAATACCTCCGCACCTGTAGAGACGTTGCACCGCAACGTCTACCCTACCGAACCCGAACAACAACCCGCACTCTTTGCCATTGATGAAGAAGACCATTCATCAACACGACCACTCGTAGGTTGGGGTGAGGCACGAACCCCAACAAACCAAAAAACCAGCAACCCCGAACCCCCTCTTAATCAACACGCGTGGAAACCCCACGAACCTAGCCGTTTAGAACGTCTTCTAACGACCTTATCAGGCTGGCATTCAATGGCTGTGCCTTTTTTAGTGCAGAATATCGGTTGGTTTATTGGCGTTTTTTGTTT
>NQJH01000063.1 GCA_002256685.1 Methylococcaceae bacterium NSP1-2
TTTTAACTATAAAACTACAAAAGGAACGTGTCTTGCGACTCAGTCGGATAAAAATAAAGTGTGTGGGTTGGGTTGCGAAAAAGTAGCAACCCAACCTAAAATTAGTAAAGCTGTGGGGTTTATCGGGTTGGCTATCGCCAGTCTAGCTTACATGGCTATTTAAAAATGCCATTGATGAAAGCGGCTATATGCTCTATTTCTTCAACACAAACCGAATGTTCCATCACATAATCATGCCATTGAATGGGATAATTTTGGGCGTGAAGCGTATCAAAAACGGCTTTGCCTGATTCAATGGCGACCACTGAATCTAGTATGCCATGTGCCATAAAAATGGGCGTATTTTTGTTGGCTGAGGAGGCTTCGTTATTGAGTTGCACTAGCGTGGGTAAATAGCTTGATAGCGCGATAATGCCTGCTAATTGCTGTGGGTATCTTAAGCCAACATGGAGGGCAATCACACCGCCTTGTGAAAATCCAGCAAGTAAGATATTTTCAGCGGCAATACCGTTATTTTTTTCGCGTTCAATGAGTTGTTCGATTAACGTTGCCGATTGATAAATGCCATTTATATCCACTTCTCGCTCTAGCTGCATGGCTAAAATATCGTACCAAGCCCGCATTTCCATACCACCGTTGACGGTGACAGGCTGAATTGGTGCATTGGGAAAAATAAATCGAATATGTGGTGCGGCGTTTAAATGCAGTTCTTGCGTAATATCCTCAAAATCGTGACCATCGGCCCCTAATCCGTGTAGCCATATTATTGAATATTGGTGATCTGCGGTAGGCTGTATTTCGATTGTGCTTAGTTTAGAAGTCATGGTTGTTTTCCATTCATGTTAATTTAGTAGCTACCAAGGACTGCCAGCATAGCTTGGCAAATCAGGGTTCATAATATCCCACGGCTGAGCATCAGCCACCCAAATATTTTTCTTGGGTTGGAAAATGCTAGGGTCATCAAGGGTTGCCGCAGCAACGGGTCGAACATGGGTAAAATAACTGTTTCTACCAAATAATGACGTGCCGCATTCAGCGCAAAAACCCCGATATAAGGTATGTCCACTGGCAGAAAGCGTGGCGAATTCTTTGTAGTCGCCCGTAATAGTGAGTGCCGATGCTGGCACTAACATAAAAGCGAGATAGGCAGCTCCTACCGATTTTTGGCAAGTTCTACAATGGCAGTTGACACTATCAATAGGCGGGGCGGATATTTCATATCTGACTTTGCCACAAAGGCAACCACCAGTAATCGGAAGTTTCATGTTATTTCCTGATATAACGGGCAACTATTGCGCTAAATTATGGGTACAATAAACACTATGCTCTCATTTTTAGCCGTTCACGGCGGATTTTAACCCATGTTGAATGATCTTGTTGTAATAAGTTTACTTTTGTTGGCTTATTGGTACTGGTACACCGCGCAGTCCATTAAAGCGATGGCGTTACAGGCAACAAAAGCCCGTTGTGCCGCATTGGAATTGCTGATGCTTGATGATTATGTGGCATTAAGTCGTATGGGCTTGAAAAAAGATACCGCAGGAAAATGGCAAGTGTATCGGTGCTACGCATTTGAATTTGCATCAACCGGTGATGAACGTTATAACGGCGTTTGTACGGTGTTAGGGAATAGGGTTCTGTCGATTGAGATGCAGCCGTATCGAATTGAGTGAGCTATCACTATCAGGAGTAAAACAGCTTTAGCTGTTTTCTAGCCAATAGCTGAAGCTATTAACCTCCTGTCTTCTGTATCAATATGTTATTAATAATAAAAAACTCATGCTAAGAATTACAGAACTTAAACTGCCTTTGGATCATGTGGAAAGCATGATAAAAACGGCGATTATTGCGCGACTGGGTATTGCAGAGCAGGATTTCATTGCTTATAAAGTGTTTCGTCTAGGACACGATGCGCGTAAACGTAATGCTATCGAGCTAGTTTATACGCTGGATGTGGAAGTCAAAAACGAGGCGGAAATATTGGCACGTTATCAAAACGACCCGCACATTTCTGTCACGCCTGATACGACTTATCAGTTTGTCACGCACGCGCCCGTACAATTAAAACAGCGACCGATTGTTATCGGTACAGGACCTTGTGGCTTGTTTGCGGGTTTGATTTTGGCACAAATGGGTTTTTGTCCGATTATTTTAGAGCGTGGCAAGGAAGTCCGCGAACGCACCAAAGATACTTTTGGTTTGTGGCGACAATCAAAGTTTAATCCCGAATCCAACGTGCAGTTTGGCGAAGGCGGTGCGGGGACATTTTCTGATGGCAAACTGTACACACAAATCAAAGACCCGCACCATTATGGGCGCAAAGTATTAACCGAATTTGTTAAAGCAGGCGCACCCGCTGAAATTCTTTATGTCAGCAAACCGCATATTGGCACGTTTAAATTAGTGACAATGGTGGAACAAATCCGCGCCACTATTGAAAGTCTGGGCGGCGAGATTCGTTTTCAAAGTCGAGTCGATGAGCTTATTATCGATAATGGTCAAGTCGCTGGCGTAATACTTGCTAATGGCGAAACCATAGAAAGCAATTATGTGGTGCTGGCAGTGGGTCACAGTGCGCGTGATACCTTTAAAATGCTTTATGAGCGCGGCGTATATATTGAAGCCAAGCCGTTTTCTATTGGCTTTCGTATTGAACATCCGCAATCCTTAATTGATGTGTGTCGTTTTGGTAAACAAGCGGGACATCCGTTGTTAGGCGCGGCAGATTATAAATTAGTCCATCATTGTAAAAATGGGCGTTCGGTTTATAGTTTTTGTATGTGTCCCGGTGGAACAGTGGTGGCAGCAACGTCTGAGGAAGGGCATGTAGTGACCAATGGCATGAGTCAATATTCACGCAATGAACGCAATGCAAACAGTGCCCTCGTGGTCGGTATTACCCCAGACGATTACCCTGAACACCCGTTAGCAGGGATTGATTTACAACGCCGCTTAGAAGCTCATGCGTTTGTGTTAGGCGGCAGTAATTATCAAGCTCCGGCGCAACGAGTGGGGGATTTTTTGACACATCAATCGTCTACTAAGTTAGGCAGTGTGCAACCGTCTTATACACCGAATGTACATTTAACAGATTTAAGTTCAGCGTTACCTGATTATGCAATTGAGGCACTACGCGAAGCTCTACCCGCTTTTGATAAAAAAATAAAAGGTTTTGCGATGGATGATGCGATATTAACAGCAGTAGAAACGCGCACTTCCTCACCGATTCGGATTAAACGCAATGATGGTTATCAAAGCATCAATACGCGCGGACTTTATCCAGCGGGTGAAGGCGCAGGTTACGCGGGGGGCATTTTATCTGCCGCTGTTGATGGCATTAAAGTGGCGGAAGCGGTGGCGTTAGCAATGGTTGAAAATGTAGGCGCGGATTTATCCGCGCAGCGCGAATGAATTCTCGACCACAACAAGGAAAAATTATGACAGCAACTCAACAAACGCAACAGCTACTGGATTTTATTGACGCAAGCCCCAGCCCTTGGCATGTGGTGAGCCGTATTGAAACCCAACTCGCCGACTTTCAATTTATTAAACTCAATGAAGCTGAAAAATGGGCATTGCAAGCAGAGGGACGTTATTACGTTGTTCGTGATGATTCGTCTATTATCGTGTTTGTCGTCGGACAAAAACCGTTAGTGGAAACCGGTTTTAAACTGATCGGTGCACACACTGACTCACCCGGTTTACGCATTAAACCCAATGCCGCAACAGCGATGGATGGTTTATTGCGCTTAGGCGTTGAGGTCTATGGTGGACCCATACTAGCGACATTTGCAGACCGAGATTTGAGTCTAGCAGGACGAATTAGTTATAAAGATGAACAGGGCAAGCTGGCGAGTCGGCTAATACAGTGTGATAAACCGTTGTTACGCTTGCCTAATTTAGCCATACACATGAACAGAACGGTCAATGAAGACGGATTAAAACTGCATAAACAGCAAGAATTGCCGTTAATTTTGACCCGTTTAACCGAACAGCAATTACCGACAGCGTATTTTTCTGATTGGTTACAACAGCAGACAAATATGGAAGCAGAGCGTATTTTATCGTGGGATTTGGCGGTCTATGACACTCAAAAAGGCGTATTTTGGGGCGCGGATAATGAGTTTTATGCTAATAGTCAACTGGATAATTTAGCGTCCTGTCATGCGGCTTTATCAGCATTATTGGATGATGAGGTATTGCAATCCGATAGCACCTTGGTGTGCGCTTTTTTTGACCATGAAGAAATTGGCAGTGAAAGTCACAAAGGCGCGGATGGCAGTTTTCTTGCCGATACGCTGGAGCGTATTGCATTCGCGACGCAAACTAATGCAGAAGATTATCTAAGAACTTTAGCAAAAAGCTTTATGATTAGCGCGGATATGGCTCATGCGTATCAACCGAGTTTTCCATTAGCCTACGATCCAGAACATAAAGTCATGGTTAATCAAGGTCCGGTGATTAAAGTTAATGCCAACCAGCGTTACAGTACCAGCAGTGGTTCAGAGGCATTATTTTCATTGTGTTGCGAATTAGCGGGCGTACCCTATCAAAGATATTCACATCGCAATGATTTAGCCTGTGGTAGTACTATTGGACCGATGGCTTCTAGCAGATTAGGTATTCATTGCGTTGATGTGGGGAATCCACTGTGGGCAATGCACAGTATTCGAGAAAGCGCGGGGGTATGGGATCATCACTATATGATAAAGGCAATGAGCCAATTTTTTACTCAGTAGTCAATCATACTTTGTTGCGTTAGACTTGCGTTACTATTATTCATTTCAGGTAGGCATAGCATTGCAATCCTTAAACCTTCTTTATTCATTCAACCTTATTAAAGCATGAAAATTATTCATTTGTTTTGTGTTTTGTGTTGTTTGATGTGCTTACTGTGCTTACCACCATCTTACGCAGAGTCACCCCCTATTGATGAATATAAAATAAAAGCGGGGTACTTATTTAACTTCACCAAATTTATTACTTGGTCTGAGGAAAGTTTCGAGACTTTTAATATTTGTATTGTGGGTAACGATCCTTTTGGGGAGTCAATCGACCCCATTGAACAACGAACAGCCTTTAATCTACCCATTAAATTATTCAGATTAACAGCGATTAGCAAGGAACAGCATTGTCATATTGCCTATATAGGCACAGGTGTCAATGCTAAATCGACGGGGTTACATAATAAAAATATGTTAACAGTAGGCGAAGAGGCTGCATTTATTGCGCAAGGCGGTATGATTGCTTTTGTTAAACGGCAAGACAAAATAAAACTCCAAATAAATCTAAAATGTCTGCAAAAAAGCGGTTTAAAAATTAGCGCGAAATTACTGGAAGTCGTTGAGATTGTTGAAGGATATTGCAATGATTAAATGTATTGCTAATTTACCCATAAGCCGAAAATTACTGTTAATTGCAGTATTTCCTAGCGTGCTGTCTTTGTTAGTGGTGAGTATATTTATATTGGTGCTTGAAATTAGTGAGTTTCAAAAATATACGCAGGATGATTTATCAGCCATAGCAACCATTATTGCTAACCGTAGTACCGCTGCCTTAATTTACAATGACAAAAAAGTAGCTCAGGAAAACCTTACAGCAATTAGCACACTGCCAGAAATACAAGTGGCTTGTCTTTATAAAAAAGATGACAAGCTTGTTTTTGCCGAATTTCTACGTGAACATAGTACATGGACATGCCCTCTCTCTATTGAAGATCATGTAACACACTTTACCAATACCCATTTATATGTTGTGCAACCGATTATGGTCGACACAGAACAGGCGGGAACGGTATACATTCATGCTAATTTTACCGCCGCTTATTGGCACAAAATACAATTTATTGGTCTTTTATCTTTAGTATTGCTCAGTGTATCTATAGTAGCTTTTCTTTTATCTACCCCGTTATTAAGGCTTATTTCAGCTCCGATCAGTAAATTGGTCGCGGCGGCTGAAGCAATCAGTGCTAGCCACGATTATTCATTACGCGCAGTTAAAAGCAATGACGATGAGTTAGGCGTGTTAGTGGATGCCTTCAATGCGTTAATTACGACCGTGGAAAAACAAAGTTTAGAAGTGATACAAGCAAAAAATCGTTACATCACCCTTTATGACGATAATCCATCCATGATGTTTAGTATTAACGCCTTAGGCAATATTTTATCGGTTAATCAGACCTGCGCTCAGCAACTTGGCTTAACTATTGAAGAATTAAAACAACACTCCATTTTTGATTTTATTTATACCATCGACATACCGACCATGAGTGCTTTTCTTGAACGTTGTTTGCTTAATCCGATGCAAGTACATAAACAGGAATTTAGACAAATTGGTTGTCATGGGCAAATTGATTGGCTAAGAGTGACCGCTAAATCGCTAGATCATGAACACCATGCGAATAATTTATTGTTAGTGTGTGAAGATATTACCGAAGCGCGTGATCTCAGTGAAAAAATTGCTTATCAAGCCTGTCATGATACGTTAACGGGACTTGCAAATAGGAGCGAGTTTGATCGTTACGTTAAAAAAGCAATGGAATTAGTTTATGCAGATAATTCTGAGCATGTATTGTGTTATTTAGATTTGGATCAATTTAAAGTCATTAACGATACCTGTGGACACCTTGCAGGTGATGAATTATTAAGACAATTGGGTGATGTATTAAAGAAAAACATGCGCGGACAGGACTTTATCGCGCGTTTAGGTGGCGATGAATTTGGTGTATTAATGTACTATTGTTCGCTGACTGAGGCGGTTTTACTTTGTGAAAATTTACGCGATGTTATTCGGGATTTTCGTTTTTCTTGGGAAGGTAAAAACTTTTCCCTTGGTGTCAGTATCGGTGTTTCTGCAATCAATAAAGCCAGTCGAAGTGCGGTTAATTTGCTTAAAGAAGCGGATTCGGCTTGTTATGCTGCAAAAGATAAAGGTCGCAATCGCATTCATGTGTATAGCCCCGATGATGAAGAACTCGCCTTAAGACACGGTGAAATGCAGTGGGTAGAGAAAATCCGACGCGGCATAGAAAACAATAGTTTTCTTCTTTACGGACAACCAATAGTCTCAATCTCTCAACACGGTGAAGAGGAAGGTTTGCATTTTGAAACCCTCATTCGTTATCTTGATGATGCGGGACGTATTGTTCCCCCTAGCGCGTTTTTACCAGCGGCTGAACGTTATGGTTTAGCACCAGAACTGGATCGCTGGGTCATTCGTTCGATGTTTGAGTTTATTGCGACAACACCCGATTTTCTGGACAAATTGTCACTGTGTTCTGTGAATTTGTCGGGTTTATCCTTTTGTGATGAAACCATGTTGGGGTTTATTTTTGAACAATTTGATTTATGGAAAGTACCCACGCATAAGATCTGTTTTGAAATAACCGAAACCGCCGCGATTGCTAATTTATCAAGTACGATTAAATTTATTACTTCATTAAGAGAGCGCGGCTGTTTATTTTCACTGGATGATTTTGGCAGTGGTTTATCCTCTTTTGGTTATTTAAAAAACTTACCGGTCGATTATCTTAAAATTGATGGTTTATTTGTTAAAGATATTCTGGAAGATAAAGTAGACCTTGCTATGGTGAAGTCCATTAACGAAGTCGGGCATGTCATGGGTAAAAAAACCATTGCTGAATTTGTTGAAAACGAAGCGATATTTAACTTACTTCATGAATTAGGTGTCGATTACGCTCAAGGTTATGGTATTGGAAAACCTGTGTTATTGACTGAACTTAAACTGATTAAACCCTTTATGGCACTGTCAAAATGAAACGCCCACTGCTCGTTCCAAGTTTAATAGTGATGACTTACTTTTCTGCAAGTCAGGCAATGGCTGAAATTGATTATTTTTCGATGTCACCCGCTGAATTAGCCGCAACTCCCGTTAGCATTGCGACAGGCACGCCAAAGACTGTCTTTCAGT
>NQJH01000279.1 GCA_002256685.1 Methylococcaceae bacterium NSP1-2
ATTAGAACGGTTTTAGTGTAAATGCAACATTAGAGGTTACTACCTCACCGGGTTTGCGGTTTGCGACGGCAACAAATTCCTTCGCCCAATTATCCATAATGCCTTTAGCAGGACCATACCACGTTAGATTTGTTAAATCGAGGGGCGAAATATCCTGCGCATTGCGATCAGCGAACGTGGCAACTATTTTGTTGGTTTGCATATCACGCAGACGCGCTTCAAACGCGGCTCTACGCTGATTGACAACATTAGCAGCAGTACCGCCGCCAACCACTGCCCAACCAGCCGCGTGTAATACAGGTGTTGATGGATCAATCTCAATCAACGCGATTTCTAAGCGTAACGCAGGGGCTTTGTGTTGCTGTGCGGTTTCAATGACCGTAAATCGATGATTAGGATCTTGTCTAAAGTCTGTGATGATTTGATTACGGAAATACTCCGCCAATTCTTTAATATCTTTTTGTACATCACCAAACCAAGCCGCCGAACTCATATTATGTAGCCAATCCATTTGCTGCATATACTGGGTATTGACTGGTGAAATGATAATTTCTTGATAATTATTTTTGTTAAAACTAGGGTCTATCCAGACTTTCTGAAACGGTAAATAAGACACTTTAGTTTGTCGCTGAGGATCGGCGATAAAACCTGCATCAGGTGCAGGTGCAACCGTAAGATCCTTGAATTCATTGCTTGCTGACTGAATAGAAGAACACCCAGCAAGCGTACCTACTACGCATAATACGGCGGCTAAATTGGCTGAATTCTGTTTTATGGTTGGTTTATTTATTTTCACTATTTACTCCAAGGTTAAAAAATCGTCCATTATTTTTTATTTTGTGGTTACTGTCCATTATTATTGAATCTGTTACTTCTCAAAAGGAAAAACCCATTTCCAATCAATTCAACACCACCACCTGAAACAATGTAAGTCTTGAAACCATTGGCACGCAGATAATTTAAAACGGAGCTACAAATTTCAGTGACTACTGGTTTGCGTACCAAAAAATAGGCGTTTGATTTCTTCTTTACCGATAACGCGAATCAGCTCGCGTATAGTGCAGTACATGAAGAACAACACCGCTAGCCACATTTGTACCAACCAAAAATGCGGCCAGATGATTTCATTCAGTAGCTGCTGGTTGGCTTCGGCAAAATTTTCGTGTGTACGCATAAATGAAATAAGGTGTTCAGCGTAACGAAACAGCAGCGTAGCGACAAAATAAATACTACTTTTCCAAGCAATATTATAAAAAAGCGGGCGGTCAGGGAATTTGTTGATGAAAGGCAGTGTATCAACAATCAAAACCACTTTGCCGACGATTAACGCACCAATCAGTGATTCTGCGTATCCTGTGAGTGGCACATTATATTCGCGAAGAATCAGACGTTGTGTGGTGACAATCAGAATGAAAGAGATGAAAAAAAAGATTGTTGGGGGAATGACAAGCAGAAATTCGTGTTTTATTATTGCCCATAATTTTTTCATTTGAACGTCTCCTTAGGGTTTTTGACGGTGGCATTCAAACTTCGGAGGTTTTTAAAACTGCCGAAGTCTACTTGTATATAGCAGAAGCAGTATAAATTGATTCAAGCATAGAGTAGGTGCGAATTCATTCGCACTGTGCGGATAAATCCGCACCTACCTCATTTTATTGTGCTTTAGTTTTAAATTTAATAAGTGAGTAGGCTTTTTTGCCCACTACAATCAACTCTCAATATAAACGTCTAAACGCCCTTCCTGCACAGCACGTTGCAAGGCTTGATAGTCCTTCTCATTCTGGTCGGCGTAGCTTTCAGAAAAATCTGCCAATGCCTTATCAAAATCGTCTTTTTTGCCCAAATAGCCTGCAATTTTCGCCGCATCACCCGAACGGGCATGAGAATGTGCCAATGTCCAACCGCACAATTCGGCGTATTGATTCATCACAGAGGTATTAAACAGTTCGACCAGTGGCTTGAGTTTCATATCACGCATTTGCCGAATATAGAAGTGATTGCCCTCTTTTCCCTCTACCCAACCGAGAAAGATGTCGCTTGCCGATAGCATCAGCCGTTGCCCCATCACCACGCGCTGTCCGTGATTTGCGTAGGCACTACGCCCAGCATAAGGTTCTAGCACGGAGGCACGCGCTTCTTTGACCTGCAAGAATAGTGGGTCTTCCGCACCGCCCATCAATAGTGCGATGGAACAGCGCGTGCCAACACTGCCAACGCCAACCACTTTCATGGCGATGTCCTTGAATTCATAACGATCTAACAATACCCGTCGATCATCTGCCAGTGTTTCGCGGTAACGCTCAAAAGCTTCGCGGATACGCGCGTTCACTGATGCCGCTTCCTCGGTTTGAAGATGGAAAATCAACGGCGGATTGTCGCGAATGTGATGCTCGCCATTCTCAAAAGTAACCAGCTCAGGAAAATCCTCATCCAGCACATCACGGTCACGCGCTTTGGCGATACGCTTTTTAAGACGCTGTCTTGCGGTGTCATCCTCAATCGTTTCAATCAATTCCTCCGCATCAATATGGGAATACCACACTTCAAGTGCCTGCATTTTGGAAAATTCCCGCATCCGCTCGCGGTAGCTACGCACACACGATTGTACTGCTTCGCGGGTTTCGGCAGCGGTAAAGCCATTGTTCCGACCTGCAACCACGAAGCTGGCGGCAAGACGCTTGATGTCCCATTCCCAAGGTGCGGGTAGCGTTTCATCGAAGTCATTAATAGCGAAAATCACCCGCCGTTCTGGCGTTCCGAACGAACCAAAGTTAACCAAATGACAATCGCCGCAGGCTTGCACATGAATACCTATATTCGGCAAACCAGCGAGATCGGCTGCCATAATTGCAGCTCCTCCGCGATAGAATGCAAATGGCGATTGCAGCATTCGTCCATAGCGAATCGGCAGTAGTTCAGGTACTCGACCGACACTGGATTCAATCAATATCTCGATAGGATCGCGGCGGTGAGCGGGTGCTTTCCAAGTAGCGTGACTGGCTAACGGCACGGCAAGGCGTAT
>NQJH01000064.1 GCA_002256685.1 Methylococcaceae bacterium NSP1-2
TGCGCGGGCTATGACGATGTAAGGCTTTAGCGACTAGTTCTTTGCCTGTTCCTGATTCGCCATTAATTAAGACGGTTATGTGTGAACGTGCCAGTCGTCCGATAGCACGAAACACTTCCTGCATAGCGGGAGCTTCACCAATGATTTCGGGGGTGGTTGCGGCGGTCACATCGGTAGAGACGCGCACATCAGCGGCTGCATTCAGCGCGTCTTTGCGTTGTTGACCATGAATACACGCACGTTGAGCTAACTCGACCACTTCTTTAATATCAAACGGTTTGGGTAAATACTCAAATGCACCACCATGAAAGGCGGACACTGCACTTTCTAAATCTGAGTGTGCGGTCATTACAATCACGGGTAAGTCAGGGTGGCTGTGTTGCAGTTTGTCCAACAGTGCCAATCCATCCATGCCCGGCATACGAATATCCGTTATTAACGCATCGGGTAAATCGTTTTGTAAGGTACTGAGCAACGCACTGGCATCGGAAAAACTCCGCGTAATAAAATTAGCTTTTTGTAAGGCTTTTTCCACCACCCAACGAATCGATTTATCATCATCGACGATCCAAACAGTTTCTAATTTATTCATTGCCTGTTCCTATAGGTAAAAAAATTGAAAACACAGTGTGTCCCGACTCGCTACTGCATTCAATCAAACCGTTATGCTGATTAATCAATGCTTGTGCAATGGATAAACCCAAGCCCGTGCCATCGGCTCGTCCTGTGACCATCGGATAAAATATTTGCTTCATCATTTCTGGGTCTATACCCGGACCATCATCAATAATGTCACATTTGACGGTGAGCTTATAACGCTTGCGCCCGATGGTCACATGGCGATGAATGCGTGTTTTGATGAGAATACTGCCCTTGCCCTCGGTGGCTTGCACCGCATTTCTAGCAATATTTAATAGGGCTTGAATCAGTTGATCTTTATCGGCGTGAATGTCGGGAATGCTTGGATCGTAATCACATTGAATACTGAGATTACCGATAGATTCGGCTTGCACCACACTTCTAACGCGCTCTAATACCTCATGAATATTTACAGATTTCTTGTTGGGCAGTTTATTAGGTCCAAGCATTTTATCCATTAAGCCCTGTAATCTATCGGATTCGGCAATAATAATTTGCGTGTATTCTTTCAGTTCAGGCGCGTGTAATTCTAAATCCAGTAATTGTGCCGCGCCGCGTAGTCCGCCTAATGGGTTTTTAATTTCATGCGCTAAGCCTCTGATTAATAACCTCGCGGTGTTTTGTTGGGTTAATAATTGCTCATCTTTAGAAATGCGTAAATGATTGTCTATCTGATGCAGTTCAACCAATACTTCCTGCACTTGCTCATCTTCTGATAACGGAGTCGCGCTAAGATTAATGGTCACGCTTTGACCCATCCGACTGAAAATGGTTGAGTAATCCACTAGCGGTTCTGCCATCGTTAGACATTGTTGTAAGTTGGCGAGCAGGGATGGATTGGAAAATTTGAATAATTGGGTAGCACTATGACCGACTAAATGCCTCGCACTATCAGCGAGAATAATTTCCCCCGCTGTATTGATATAAGTGAGTATTAAGTCACGATCAAATAGCAAAATAGCAGTAGTCAGGTGATCGAGTATGCGCTTATACATGGCTTTTTTAACGAATGATTGCTGAAGTCTTACTATTGTTTAGCAATTTATAGACCAAAAGCATGGACTGAACAGTTTATGGCGTATTTTTGTTTGTTACGCACTATTATCGCGCACCATTTTTTACCATTTTAGTTATTTTGCACTATTTAAGTGCGCATTGTCAGCTAGTTTGCTGTCGGAATAATTAAATAAGCTAAGGTCAAAATGATAATATGGCGTTAATAACGCATTGTTATAGGATTATAAAAAATCATGCAAAAAAATGTATTAATAACAGGGGCAGCAAAACGGATTGGTGCGGCTTGTGCAAGATTGTTGCATAGCAAGGGTTGTAATATTTTTTTACATTACCGTGCTTCCTCTGCCGACGCATTACAACTGTACGAAGAACTTAATGCCATTCGTCCCAACTCAGTAAAAATGAAAGCGGCGGATTTACTGGTGATGTCAGAGTTAAACGCATTGGCTCATGAAGCAGAATTGGCATGGGGTGGAATTGATGTATTAGTGAATAATGCCTCGGCGTTTTATCCGACTTCGGTTGTCGATACCACCGAGACGCAGTGGGATCAATTATTGGGTAGTAATTTAAAAGCTCCGTTTTTTTTGGCGACCGCATTGGCGGATGGTTTGGCAGCGCGTCAGGGCTGCATTGTAAATATTATCGATATTCACGCCGAACGAGGGTTAAAAGACTATGCGGTTTATAGTATCTCTAAGGCGGGTTTGGCGGCAATGACTAAGATATTAGCCAAAGAATTGGGCGCGTCGATTCGTGTTAATGGCGTGTCACCAGGGGCAATTCTCTGGCCCGATAATGAGTTATCTGAGCCAGAAAAACAGGATATTTTGCAACGCGTGGCGTTAAAGCGGTGCGGCGAACCGCTGGATATTGCTAAAGCGGTGTTATTTTTAATTAAAGATGCTAATTATATGACGGGGCAGATTTTAACCGTGGATGGCGGACGGACTTTATTTTGTTGAACTCACACGGTGTTGTTTTAAATTGGTTTTATCAAATTTTTGCCAAAGTTCACCGTAACTAATACCGCTGACAGGATGAATCGAAGTCGGGGCAATTTCCGCTAACGGTTCAAGCACAAAAGCATAGCGTTCAATTTCATCACGCGGTATTTGTAAGCGTCCATCGCTGACAATTAAATCACCGTACAGTATCAAATCTAAATCCAGCGTTCGAGCGGAAAATTTTTGACTATCGCGAGTGCGTCCATTATCCAGTTCAATTTGCCGCAGTTGTTTAGCAACGGTTTTAACGTCTAAGTCAGAATCAAAGCCGACAATCAGATTATGAAAAACATCACCCGTAAAGCCAACTGCCTCAGATTCATAAATACTGGAGACGGTCAACGCGCCAAACTGTTGTTTAAGTGCGAGCAAACTGGCAGGAATATGTATTTCCTTGTCGATGTTGCTACCGATGCTGATATAGCCACGCATGATTTATCTTTCGCCTCGTTCAATGATAATGCCCACATCACTCGCACCACGAATCGCGCCTTTTTTATTCAGAGTGATTTTTACCCAAGGTACATTAAATTCATGACGAAGAATATCGGCTATTTCTGAAATTAATTTTTCAACCAGCAAAAATTGACTGGCTTCGACAAAAGAAATAATGCGTTTAGAGACGGTTTTATAATCCAAGGTGTATTGAATATCGTCGGTTTCAGCGGCTTTTTGAATATCAAAAGCCATTTCAATATCGAGAATTACCGTTTGTTTAGTTTCTCTTTCCCAATCGTAGATGCCGATGATGGTTTCAATCTCAAGCCCGCCTAAAAAAATGATGTCCATAGTGTATTCCAGTTTATGATGTGCAGTTTTTAAAACGTTAAGTATCAAGGAATCCGCCTTGGCTTACAAGTTCTGAATGAGGGAAGGTACTCAAATGATGGCATGGTTGTTTATTCCTGCGGCTTATTTAATAGGCTCAATTTCCAGCGCGATTATCGTTTGTCGCTTGATGGGGTTGCCAGACCCGCGTGAACAGGGTTCGGGGAATCCGGGCGCGACCAATGTGATGCGTATTGGTGGTAAAAAAGCGGCAATTATTACGTTGCTGGGTGATTTACTGAAGGGATTACTGCCCGTTTATGCGGCTCAGTTATTGAATGTACCGGTAGAATTATTGGCAGCAACCGGTTTGGCTGCATTTATGGGGCATCTTTATCCGGTGTTTTTTAAATTTGAAGGCGGTAAAGGGGTTGCTACTTCTATCGGGGTATTGTTGGGATTTTCTTGGTTGTTGGGTTTTGCTTTTGTGGGAACTTGGCTGATTATTTACAAGTTGGGGAAAATTTCTTCGTTATCGGCACTGGTTGCTTCGGTGTTATCGCCTATTTATGCGTGGTTTATTGTTGGCGATGTGACTTTAGTAGGGGCTTCTTTAGTGATGACGGTACTGCTAGTGTGGCGGCATAAAAGCAATATTCAAAAGCTATTAGCGGGTGATGAGAGTTAATAATAAAACGGCGTACAAACCTAGGTTTGTACGCCGTGTTAAAAGCATTCAAAAAACATAGCCCGCCTAGGGTGGGCTATGCTCTTAACATTACCGCTTATTTATGATGACGATGTTTAGAATGTTTTGAATGTTTAGATCCACCTAAAGCGGGAGCACCATAAGTTTTTCTCAATTCTTCAGTGGAAATCAACGTATATTGACATCCACCATCTTGCTTCAAGTCTACTCTACGGTTATGTGGATTTGCAGGTTCTTCTTTTGGACAATTCCAGCTGTAGCCTTTAGGTTGTAGCAGTTGTTTTTCAATGCCTGGATAAGTCGTAGTCAAGTAATTATAGATTGTTTGCGCACGTCCATCACCTAATGCAATGTTACGCGCTTCTTTACCTGTGTAGTTGGTATGACCTTGTACTTCATACTGAGTACCAGGGTTAGCCGCAATATCTTTTACTTGATGTTCTAAGTTGCGTTTTACATCTTCAGGATTGATATTATGTCCATTTACATGAGATTTCATAAGGGTAGAGTGTTCCAATGTGTACTCATCGTTATCAAACTCTACATCAACATGAAGCACAGGAGGTGGAGCTAGAGGAGCTACAACACCTGGTTGTAAGAAAATAGTTTTTACGAATTTACCCAAGCCTTCAGAGGTAGAAACTGCTTCGGCAGAAACCGCAAATCCACAACCTGCAATGCTAGACAGTTGATTTAATACCGCTAATCCAGAGGTTTCTTCTGGATTACCTACCCAAACTCCATACACACACAATCTGTCGCCATACTGTGCTTTCATAGCTTGCATTTCTTTGGTGCCGTAAGAATCTAAATCATGACCGTCACTTACAACTAAGACAGCAATTTTACCTGCGCTGGCTGTTAAATCTTCAGTTGAACCCACGATACCATCATCTAATGGTGAGCCGCCGCTAGAGCATTCTAGTGAGTCAATACCCGCACTGAAATTTGCTTTAGAATAAGCAGTTGGTTCTTGGTTTAATTTAGTAAAACCATTGTCTAAACAAGGACCAAAGCCAAAGCTACGAATGCTTTCAGTCAATGGGTTTGGTAAATTAGGAATAGTTTGGTTAATGCGGCTTAACACTTCTTTTTCAACTGAAAATTTTGTTGGATTAGGTTGAGCTGCATAACCTACACCAAGATAATCGTCTGACATTGATGATGATGAATCATTAATGATAAAAAAGTTATCAACTTTCTGAGTATAACCAGCAGCCAGTAAAGGGTTTAAGTCTTGTGCTTGAAAAGGTTCAAAAACGGGAGTCGGTTGCGCAGCGCAACCTGACATGAGTGCTGCTACAACCGCAGCGACAGTTATCAGTCTTTTTTGCATGGATAATTCTCCTTAATTTAAGTGAGCTAATAAAGATAAAGCAAGAGTCAGACTATGCTTTATCAATGAGCCGGGTCGGATTTTAACATTATCTAAATCGATTTGAGTAGTTAATTTCAATAGTTTAAGTAATTTTTAAGGAGAGACAATCTTGAAATTACAACGGGTCTTGCCTCCGTCATACCTTGATTTGTTGACGCAGTTGTACCGACTATTCTCCGTAAAATACCGCACTTTTTATTCTAGTATCTACACAAATATAGTCCAGTAGGAGAGGGCGTTTTTTACTGTCCTTTGTCTAAAAAGATGAACAAACACAGATGCTCCAGTCGCGCTTATATGCTAGTATCCAATGCCCCACCTCTCGCTAGGAAAATGATTTTTACAACGCCCTAGCCTTACCATAATACAAAGGAGTTCAACGATGAAAACCACAAAATTATTTTGGATATTTGGCTTAACAATAATTTCCACGCAAGTATTCGCTTATGGCAGCAGTAGCAGTACAAAATCCTGCACCAAACCGCATTTCAGTGAGTTCGTTCCTGCCGATAAAGCACAAGTCGCGCCGCAATCGACGTTCTCTTTTACCGCATCGGCGGCAACCAATCCTAAAAGCATTGTAGTAGACATCAAAAAACAACCCGTAGCGGTGACGGTAACGCCTAAAGGTCAAGGTTATCAAGTCAGTGGCACCTTACCCAGTGATTTAAAAGCCACCACTGCCAGAATTAATATTACCGCTGAAAGCCCAAGTAACTGTAAAGGCAGTGATGGGTGGTTAATCAACATTACTGATTGACATCCTCCCCGCCCTAAAGGGAACGGGAATTCATGCTGCCCGCGCTGCGGTTTGCTACTCAACGCGGCGCGTGAGAACGAGAAAATGAGTTACTCACTGTTTATTTTTACTTTAATCAACAATAACTATATTCTCTGACCTATTCTTAGAATTATTCCTTACTCATATATAAAAATTAATGGCATTATGTTTTTATCATTCCATTGATTTTAATATTTTGTTTCAATTTGTGAGTGCGGCACAGATGTTTAGTAGTGTCGCATTCATTAATGGATATTTTTAATATCCATTTTCTACCCTTTAATACTCTATTTTAAATGATTGCCCCCTTCTATATTCCTAGATGAAAATAACTAAGAGGTAATTTTTTAATATACGTTTGTTCTGATTTACCTCATTTTGCTACATTTTTTATCTTATCCTTGGTTATCTATTAACCCTTTAGCTTTCCTAAGTAGTGGCTGACTGTAACCCGATGGGAAACAACCGAACTATTTTCAAGGAGTAATCATAAATGACACATTAAATCAGTCGAGTCTGACCCCCATTGATTCTTGATTCAAAACAGATTTTAAGTCTCAATATTATGGATTAATTCTTCATTAAGCGGGTCAATAGAGACTGAATTAAAGTTATCGCAACAATTGATTACAAGAGGAAAATTTTATGAATATTTTGCCTACGAAGAATATCTCTGACGATCATGCGACAGAGGCATCATACTCAAACTCCGCCTGCTTCAACGAAATTAGACAAGAAGAGCTTGTCAATCTTTTAGACGACTTAAAACGCCAGACACAGTCGTTAACCCCTTCGCCGCGTAAAGTTGTTATCGACCATGCGATTCAAATTTGTCAATTATTCCTAAATAATTTGCTCGAAATAGACTGGCATAAGCATTTACACGAACAGGCAAAATCGCAGCATAAAGGACTAAGTGACCAACTTACGCTTATTTTTAAGTTACTGGATGTCACCAACCCGCCAAGCCAGAGCATAGGCAATGCTGGCGATACTGACAACGTTTCAAATGAACCAAAAATCTTCTGTGATACCCAGCAAGGCATCGATCGTCAAATAAAGATGAACGCATTCGACGCAGTGAATAATACCGAGGCGATTCCTCAGGCGCATTCGACTACCGTAACAGAAGTACACAGCGACGATAATTATACCGCCAAGCTGGATGTGTCTTTTTTGGGGACATTCCGTGTCTACCGAGATGGCAAGCTAATTGACTGCCTATCCAAAAGTCGTGCTAAACAATTATTAAAATATCTAATTTTGAATCGAACTAAATCAATTCCCAAGGAAGTTCTCATGGATCGCTTTTGGTCCAACCACGATCAAAACAGTGCGCGTAACAACCTTAATGTGGCAGTGTATTGTTTACGACAGGCACTTAAAAATGAGCATTCCAATTTTGCCCACGTTTTGTTTCAAGATGGTTGTTATCGCGTCAATAATAACTTAGCGATTCGGGTTGATACCGAAATTTTTGAGCAACACGTCAAAGCGGCGGAACGTCTGGAGATTCAGCATAAAACTGCTGAAGCTATCGAGGAATATAAGAAAGCCGAAACACTCTATCAAGGCGAATTTCTAGCAGAAGATCTGTATGACGATTGGAGCTTGGAACTA
>NQJH01000280.1 GCA_002256685.1 Methylococcaceae bacterium NSP1-2
CTACCCGATGGCGATACCGACTATTCCATGCGTTGGGGATTTATCAAAAAGGAGTTTACCAAAGCGTGGTTATTGGCGGATGGCATCGAACAACCGCGTAGCCTTGTAGGGTACGCTGTGCGTACCTTATTCATGAACATCCGCTACACTGTGGATTTAACAACCTTTTTGGTACGCACAGCGTACCCTACTTTGTGCGTACCTTATTCACGAACATCCGCTACACTGTGAATTTGGCAACCTTTTTGGTACGCACAGCGTACCCTACTTTGGATAACACGCTTATGTCTCATTACCGACGTGCTTATGTTATGGGTGGTTCGTTCTTTTTCACACTGGTGACGGAACGTCGCGCTCCGATTTTTCGTTCACCAATCGCTCGCACTTGTTTGGGTACGGCATTACGCGATTGTCAAAAACGCTGGCCGTTTCGTCTGGACGCGCTGGTTTTACTGGATGACCATTTACACGCTATGTGGACGCTACCCGATGGCGATACCGACTATTCCATGCGTTGGGGATTTATCAAAAAGGAGTTTACTAAAGCGTGGTTACTGGCGGATGGCATCGAACAACCGCGTAGCAAATCGCGTGTACAACAACGGCGGCGCGGGGTGTGGCAACGCAGATTTTGGGAGCATACGCTACGCGATGAAAACGACTATGCACGACACTTTGACTATCTGCACTATAACCCCGTCAAACACGGTTATGTCGAACAGGTACGCGATTGGCCCTATTCGACTTTTCATCGTTGGGTAAAACAAGGTGTTTATGATGTTGACTGGGGTGGACAATCCCATGACGCATTGGCGTTTGATGATTTGGATGCAACAGCTATGGAGTAGCCTTGTAGCTTTATTGAGCAAAAGCAACGCAACCCGCAAGATGAGCAAGCGTAGGATGGATAGAACGATAACCCGTAAGATGGGTGAGTGTAGGATGGGTAGAGCGATAGTGAAACCCATCACAACCCGCGTAATTGATGGGTTTCACTTCGTTCTACCCATCCTACGAAACTAATAATATCATGACTCACAGTGTCCAGATGCTCAGCTAAGTTTGTGCAGGTGTAATTGATTGACGTACTGATCAGGTATTCTATGTATTTTTGTTTTGTTATCATGCCTTATAAAATACACTTAAAAAGCTAGAATAGCGAAAGTCCTAATACTGTGAGTCGCTAACGTTTTTCTCTATGTGTCTTACCGTACTGACTACGGTCAGTTTTGTGATTAATATGTCTGTAAGGTTTTGACGTAACCCACTGTCATTCGTGCTGAGTTGTGAGCTTGTCGAACAGTCGAGGCATGAATTACTTAGCTTCGGGGCGAACGGAAGAATCCTTAACTAAAAGTCTCGCCTAGAAGTCTGTGTTTGGGGTTGAGATAACTCGCCATATTTGTTTTTTTTTAGGAGAATACGATGAATCACTGTCTTGAAACAGGTGGGAAACACGTTGAAGCAGCGCATTTTCGTCTCATGATGAATTGTGCCGAAATCTGTTAAACCTCAGTCAATTTTCAGCTCAGTAGCTCCGACTTTCAGCACCGTGTTTGCGAAGTGTGCGCGGAAGTCTGCGAGGCGTGTGCTGACGATTGCGAAAAAATTGGTGATATGGATGAATGCGTTAAGGCGCGCCGAGCCTGTGCCGAAAGTTGTCGGCAAATGGCGAGAAAATGCACTACGCATGAAACGTGTTGCAAACACAACGCTTGATATTAAGTATTTTTAGGAGTTCAATCATGAAAAATTTCGCCATTGCATCCGCCATTGCAACCCTGTTATTCACTGCCTTGCCAGTCTCCGCAGAAATGCCTGAGACAGATAAAACCAAAACTCATGTTGCTGGATCACCTATTGATCAATCTCATCCAGGTTCGACTATGTCCGCTGAGGAACGCGTCACCGCCAAACATTTGGCAGCGGCGGTAGCGTATGAGCAAGCTGCGATACATCATAAAGCTGCCGCTAACGCTAAGACACCAGAAGAAAGAGCAGAACATGCAAAAGCCGCTGAGAAAGCCTCTTTAGCGGCGTGCGAAAAGAGTAAAGAGGCGACCGAGACTAGCAAGTAACATCACGTTGAATGCTGTCAGAGAGAAAATATACCGATAACGCTTGAGTAACGGTAAGTGTTCTTGATTCAAGCTTATCGGTTGTTTGTATGTGCGTGATGCAATCCAAATCAGTTGTCAGACAAATACCTACACCAAACAACCCGTAAGATGGGTAGAGCTTGCGAAACCCATCACAACCCGCGTAAATGATGGGTTTCACTACGTTCTACCCATCCTACATTTTATCCATATCACCCTGCGGTAAAGTCCAGATTGTATGCAGGTGTTCTGGCAATACAACCACGGCATCAATCACAAACGGATGCGCATTTTTGACTACCCGAAAAGCGTCTCTCAAGCTATCAATGCGTTCGGTCAATAAGCTGCGCTGACGTTCTGCTAAGTTGACAGTGAAAAAATAAGTTCCGCCATCAAGACGATAGCGTCGATAATTAGTCATTTTTAGGTGATATGTCATGTTGTGTTTGATGGGTTTCGCTATCGCTCTACCCATCCTACGAAACTAACGGTAACAAACGGAATAACGCCGTTTAAATTTACTATATCACCATCAACGCGGACGTTTATTGACTATGGCTAAAAACATTCATCACCATCTGTATTTTCAAGTGCTAACCGCTATAGTTTTCGGTATTTTGCTGGGGCATTTTGTTCCAGACACCGCTGTGGCGATGAAACCCTTAGGTGATGGTTTTATTAAGCTGATTAAAATGATTATCGCGCCGATTATTTTCTGTACTGTGGTGACAGGCATTGCAGGAATGCAGGACATAGAAAAAGTCGGGCGTGTTGGTATTAAAGCCCTGTTGTATTTTGAAGTGGTCAGTACCTTGGCATTAATCATCGGTTTGTTAGTTGTGCATATTATTCAGCCGGGTGTCGGTATGAATGTTGATGCCAGTAGTTTGGATATTAAAGGCTTGGTTACTTATACCGAGACCAGTGTGGTCGATGCGTTTGCCAAAGGCGATATGCTGCAAGTATTGCTGTTTTCTTTATTGTTTGGCTGTTCGTTGGCGGCGATGAAAGAAACAGGCGCGGAGGTGTTGCAGTTTATTCACAAAGTATCACAAGTTTTATTCGGTATCGTAGAAACCATTATGAAACTCGCGCCTATCGGTGCATTTGGTGCAATGGCGTTTACTATTGGTAAATATGGCGTTGCGTCCTTGCTACCACTGGCAAAATTAATGGGCAGTTTTTATTTAACCTGCTTGCTGTTTATCCTCATTGTGTTGGGTTCAATCGCCCGTTTAGCTGGATTTAGCATTATCAAATTCATTGCTTACATAAAAGACGAATTATTAATCGTATTAGGTACATCGTCTTCTGAATCGGTGTTGCCGCGTATCATGATTAAATTAGAGCAATTAGGCTGTTCTAAATCAGTCGTTAGTTTAGTGATTCCAACGGGTTATTCATTTAATCTCGATGGCACGTCGATTTATTTAGCAATGGCAGCAATTTTTGTCGCTCAAGCCACTAATACGCCGTTGACTTGGACACAAGAACTCACCTTGCTGGGTGTGTTGCTGATTACGTCAAAAGGCGCGGCGGGTGTTACGGGTAGCGGATTTATTACCCTCGCTGCTACATTATCAGTGATACCGACTATTCCCGTCGCTGGCTTAGCATTGATTTTAGGCATTGACCGTTTTATGTCCGAAGCACGGGCGTTGACTAACTTAATCGGCAATGGCGTTGCTACCGTGGTAGCGGCGAAGTGGGAGCATGAATTGGATGTTGAGCAATTGCAAAAATCGCTTTCTTAAACGCGGTGCGTACCTTTTGGCTTTATATCTACTTTATGTCCAACACGTTGGAGTTAAAGGACTTTCTGATTTGTGCGAGTTCACTTTCCTTTCCCAAATCCTCTATTTGTAAGTCAGAGCGTAGTTGCCGCCTTGCTTGAAAGAACTCTTGTACGAGTCGCGTTCGTGTTATCTGTTTTTCTTGGAATAGATGGCAGGCGTAATAGACCGATAGGAGAACATTTCGGGTGTCCATTGACATGACAAGTCCTGCATTACCATATAG
>NQJH01000065.1 GCA_002256685.1 Methylococcaceae bacterium NSP1-2
AGTGAAAAAGTCGATGCTGTCGTTGAAAAAGCTAGGCGCGAAATAGCCAGTAATATGACCACTTACGGAATGAAACAAAACATTCGTAAATTGTTCGATGAATTGCGTGATCTCTTACAAAACGCCATAGAAATTACCGCTGAAACTAGCCGTCTAGTGAAAGCTATTCATAAAAAATTCAAAGACGAATACGGTTTTGAAGAAATCGAGCCTAAATTATTCTCTATCAAACCCTATCAGGTCGAATTAGAGATGATTTTTGAAGAAGGTGAAATATTTCGCTCTAGTACAAAAACTGCAATGACTGAGCAAAGCGTGGTGATACACAACCTTTATAGCACGCTGATTTCCAAAGCCAGAGACGTTATCAGACAGGCGCATGAAGACGCAAGCGCGTGGGGAAATACCGCGTTAACACCGTTAATGCAGCAAATTAAAGATCATAAAAAACAAATCGAAAACCGCTTACAAATGTTAAGAAAAATTAACGAATCAACTGACAATGTCGCTGAAAATATTGCCCATCTTCAAGCCGAAGTAGAGCCGTTAAAGCGTCAAAGAGACGAGTTAAACATGATGATTAGAGGAATGCGACTGGACGCTTATTCAGCAGATAGTAATTAATTGACACTCACGCCTATTTTTCATAGAAGCAATAGGCGTTTTCGGCAAATCTCCAAACGGTGCGGTTTTATTTTTTAAAAATCAAATCCCAAACCCCATGACCTAAACGCAGCCCACGTTGCTCAAATTTAGTGAGTGGGCGATAATCAGGACGCTCACAATAATCACCCGTCTGACTGGTGTTATAAAGCCCTCCACTTGCTGATAATACCTCTAACATCGCCTCCGCGTAATCTTGCCAATCGGTTGCGGCATGAAAATAACCGCCAACTTTCAGTTTTTTCATTAATAACTCAACAAAACTAGGGCGCACAATACGGCGTTTATTATGTTTCTTTTTATGCCACGGGTCTGGAAAAAATAAATGCAGCCCCGTTAAACGATTGTCAGGGATTTTTTGTTCAATAATTTCAATGGCATCATGACAATAAATCCGTACGTTAGTTAAGCCTTGCTGCTCTAGTAACATCATTAAATGCCCAACCCCCGCACGATGCACTTCAATCCCAATATAATCAATGTCTGGATTTGCCGCCGCCGTACTAGCAAGACTATCGCCACTACCAAAGCCAATTTCAATAATTAACGGCGCATCACGCCCAAAAACGTCAGTAAAATCATAATTTATTTCAGGGTCAAGACCATAGCGTTGCCAATTATTATCCAAGGCATATTGTTGAGCTTGAGTAATACGCCCTTGACGGCGGACAAAACTACGAATTCGGTGTGGGGTGGTTGGATCTAAAACAGTCATAAGTGATATTAAATTAACTAAGTTGGATTGAGGTAAAAAACCGATATTTATGATTAATAGATTACTGTTATTGAATTTATTTTCATAGAGTTTGCGAATAAGTAGGCGAATCTCAGTCTATAGGCTTTCCGCCTCTTCAGGCAAAAAACCGCCTGCCTGCATCATCCACAAACGATAATAAAAACCTTGCAGAGCCAACAGTTGCTCATGCCCGCCATCTTCAACGATACGCCCTTGATTAAATACTAAAATGCGATCCAAATGGGCAATTGTCGATAAGCGATGCGCAATCGCAATCACCGTTTTACGTCCCATCGCCCGATCCAAATTTTCTTGAATGGCTTTTTCGGTGATAGAATCCAAACTAGCGGTGGCTTCATCCAACAGCAAAATCGGTGCGTCTTTCAACATCACCCGTGCAATCGCAATACGTTGCCTCTGACCACCTGATAATTTCACGCCACGTTCACCGACTAAAGCATCATAGCCTTCGGGCATGGCTTGAATAAACTCATCGGCATGAGCCAAACGCGCCGCTTCTGCAATCGCTTCAGCATCGGCATTCAAACGACCATAACCGATATTTTCTTTCAAACTACGATGAAACAAACTAGGGTCTTGCGGTATCAAACTCACCTGTTCATGCAGAGAATCTATTAAAACCTGCTGAATATCCATGTTATCAATTAAAATCTGCCCACTTTGCGGTTCAAAATTACGCAAAATCAGACTAACAAACGTTGATTTACCCGAACCCGAAAATCCAACCAGACCAACCCGCTGTCCTGATTCAATCACCACATTCAAGCCATCAAACACCGCTTTATTTTCGTCATAAGCAAAACAAACATTGCGAAATTCAATGCGCCCCCGGCTAATTTTTAACGGCACAGCATCGGGCTTATCGACAATTTCATGCGCCTGAACAATGGTCTCGACACCATTGGCGATATTGCCGACATATTCAAACAGTTCCAAAAAACGGCGGGTTAAATTCCGCGCATCACTGATAATCAATAATGCCAGCCCCATACTCATGGTGAATTCGCCGACACTAATCAAACCGCTGTCCCACAAAGTTAGCGCGTAATACACAATGCCGATTTTTAGCAGAGCAGCGGCAATAAATTGAAACCAGCGTATGCGCTCCATATACCAAAACGTGCGCCGCCCTGTTTCGGCTTCTGTTTCTAAAAAATCATTCAGAAACTCGCGTTCAAAATCTAAACGGGCGAACAATTTAGTATTTAAAATATTGGTGACCGCATCAACAATCTTACCATTCACCAAACTGCGCACTGCCGCGTAATTCTGTGCATACGGCTGACAGCGTGTTGCCAACCAATAGGAAAAACTCACATAAGAAAATACCCAACCCGCAACCAACAAACCTAAGCCCTGATGCACGTTTAACAACAACGCGACAGACACCGAAAACGTAATCAAAACAGGCCAAAAATCACATAACACCAACCAAGTGATATGATTAACGCTAGTCGCCGTCTCACTGATACGATGCGCTAAACCACCCGCAAAATGGCTACCAAAATAACGGGGTGAGTGATATTGCAAATAACTGTACAACAGCTTAGTGGTATTTTTCCGTAGGCGTGTACCCATAATAATCAATACCGCGCCGCTCGCTCGACTAGACAATATTTCCAGCACATTTAAGCCCACCAGCAACAATAATGGCTCGCGTAAACTCTCCAGCACGTTAGTCCCAGACAAATGCGCTACACCATCCATAATGGCTTTAATGGCATAAGGCACTAAAATACTGCCCGTCGCCTGTCCGATTTCCAAAAGCATCATTAGCATAATCCAGCCGCGAAAACGGGCTAAACAATACAAAATAAATTTAACGGTACTGTTAGGTAAAGAAGGTGCGTCTTTGGCGCGTTGAAAGGGCGAGGGTTTGGGCATGAGCAATGGATATGAGCTATTTGTAGTCGCAGAAAAGGTCGGGTTACGCTACCGCTAACCGACCTTCACGAACCTCTTTTTTACGCAACGATGGGTTTCAGCATCGACGTTTTACCCACCATAACATCCACGGCTTTCAGTAAGCGTTTAAAAACCGACTCCTGAAGATAAGGAATATTATGTTTTTTACACAGTGCTTCCACTTGTGGTTGCACTTTTTGATATTGGCTCAACGGCATATCGGGCCATAAATGATGTTCAATCTGATAATTTAGCCAGCCGTAGAAAAAATCATTGCAATTAGAGCCAGTCGGATAATTCACTGATCCTAAAATTTGCCGCAAATAAAATTCGCCTTTGCTGTGACTTTTTTCATCAAACGCCATCACATCATCGCCAGCATGATTCGGAATCATCACCAGAAAACTGTGCATATTGGTGAAAATTTCTGCCAGCATGGAATTAAGTAATACGCTGAGAACCGCAAAACTGCCCAATGGTAAAAACAATAACGGCAACAGCACAAACCGATACCCGATATAAGGCAAAATACTTTGTAGCCAGAATGTTCTGCCTTCTGGGGTAAACCAACTCCACGCGCCAATACGACTCATCACTGGCTCAGATTCACCTTGCCGTTTAGCCGACTGTAAATGCAATTCTTTATGCGTTCTGGGCGTGTAATAAACAATTTTCCATATCCCAGAAAAAAACGCCACAATCACATAGCGTTGCCACATCGGTAAGTTAGATTGCCTGAGCCATTCCATATTGTGTTGGGCATTATTGGGATCAGTTTTTTCACCCAAGCTGTAATGATGCAATACGTTATGCTCATGATGCCAACCCGCGACCGTAAACCAGTCTGGCCAATCTATAAAACGTCGCCAGCCATGCGCAAATTTTTTGCTGGTGTAGTTTTTATCGACCCCTTTAAGTTTATCGTAGGCTCTATGAACCGTCGGATGCCCTACTTGTGTCCAGCGTGTAAAACTACCCTGACTGATTAACAGCGCGGAAATGGGATTAGGAAAAATCCATGCCGTGCCATAACCGATAATCGAACAAATTTTCCCCCACTTTTCCATTTTGGTTAAATGCTCAAAATCCTCAATTCCTGTATTGGCTAATGATTGCTGATGAATTGCGGTGATGTCTTTGGCTAATTGCTCGCGATTTACCGACTGGTAACTGTGTAAACTCAAAACGTGTTGCTCCTTAAGTGCAGAGGGGGATAGTGTTACAACTTGATTTATTTGCTGAAATTTGAAAAACCGCCGAAAGATATGGCTTTATTTAATTTATATTGTCGTTTCCATACGCTGCAAACTTGTTTGTTTTGAATCAATGCGTAGGATGGGTAGAGCGATAGCGAAACCCATCGACGATTAATGATGAGTTTCGGCTATCGCCTCTACAGGAACATGGCAACGAATTTAAAAAAACAATCCGTCTATCGGTGAGGAGGCAGAGGCGAAGCGTTTTCTGGGCATACGTCCTGCTAAGAATGCTTCTCTACCCGCTTCTATGCCTTTACGCATGGCCGAAGCCATCAAAATTGGATTTTTAGCTTCGGCAATCGCGGTATTCATTAACACACCTGCACAGCCTAATTCCATAGCAATAGCGGCATCGGACGCTGTACCAACCCCTGCATCGACTAAAATCGGTACCTTGGCATTTTCGACGATGGTTAAAATATTGTAAGGGTTGCGTATGCCTAAACCTGAACCTATCGGTGCGGCGAGTGGCATAACGGCAACACAACCAATTTCTTCTAAACGTTTAGCGGCGATGGGGTCGTCATTGGTGTAGACCATGACATCAAAACCATCTTTGACCAGAATTTCTGCGGCTAAATAAGTTTCTGCGACATTGGGGAATAAGGTTTTTTGATCGGCTAAGACTTCTAGTTTGACCAGTTTATGACCACCTAATAATTCTCTGCCTAAGCGACAGGTTCTGACGGCTTCATCAACGGTGTAACAGCCTGCGGTGTTAGGCAAAATGGTGTATTTATCAGGTGAAATGACATCCAATAAATTCGGTTCACCGGCGTTTTGTCCAATGTTAGTGCGGCGAATAGCGACCGTGACAATTTGTGCACCACTGGCTTCAATCGCTAAACGAGTTTCTTCTAAGTCTTTGTATTTTCCTGTGCCGACTAATAAGCGAGAGTGATAAGTGACACCCGCTAACACAAACGAATCATCTTGTCCGCCACCAATCGCATGAACAATTTCCAAGCGGTCTTCGGCTTGTAAGACTTGAATAGCGTGCTGTTGAAAGGGCAGAATTTCTTGATTTAATTCCACGGCAATTTTTTTACCCGTCAGTTCTAAATCAGCAATTACATCACTTACGCGGCTGTTTTCAGCAATTTCACGGCTTTGTCCGTTGACATAAATTTTCATTCGATTGCTCCTCCCTCTGTTTTTACCAAGCGGCGTTTTTGTACCGCATTCGCTAAAGTTTTCAGTAATGGCACGGTTTCTTCCCACGACAAACAACCGTCAGTAATACTTTTGCCGTAAATTAAGGGTTGCCCTTCGATAACGTGTTGACTGCCCGCTTTTAGATTGCTTTCAATCATCGCGCCCATAATGCGGTAATCACCGATAGCGATTTGTCCTGCGACATCGTCACCAACGATTATTTGCCGATGGCATTGTTTCAAACTATTGGCATGACTAAAATCAATCATGATATTAGGGCGAAGATAGGCTTTTTCTAAACCTTCCGCCACTTGATCGACGCTGACAGCATCATAATTAGGTCGATCATTGCCGCCGCGTAAAATGATGTGTACGTCTTCATTACCCGTGGTGGAAAAAATTGCCGAATGCCCTTCTTTATTTAAAGAAATAAAGTGATGCGGACTCATTGCCGCGCCGATGGCATCAATGGCAATTTTTATTGTGCCATCGGTGGAATTTTTAAAACCAATCGGGCAGGATACGCCCGAAGCCAGTTCGCGGTGTCCTTGGCTTTCGGTCGTTCTCGCACCAATTGCGCCCCACGCAATTAAATCAGACACATATTGTGGCGTGATTAAATCTAAATATTCGGTTGCCGCTGGCATCCCTAATTCATTAACATCCACTAATAATTTTCTGGCAATGCGCAAGCCTTTGTTAATATTAAAACTGGAGTTTAAATCAGGGTCGTTAATTAAGCCTTTCCAACCTACTGTAGTACGCGGTTTTTCAAAATAAACCCGCATGACGATTAATAAATCATCTTGAGTTTCATCTTTAATGGCTTTTAATAGTTGAGCATATTCGAGAGCCGCAACAGGGTCATGAATAGAGCAGGGCCCTACTACGACCAACAGCCGATCATCTTGACCCGTTAAAATTTTATGAATATCGGCTCTTGCCTGTGCAGTGGTTTGTGCGGCGGTGTCAGTAAGGGGGTGTTCTTCGTGAACCTGAACCGGTGCAATGACTTCTTTAATGCCACAAATTCTCAAATCATCCGTCTTATAGTGTGTTTGCATGATAGCTACCAAGCTTGTTGCTTTATTGCAGGATTGTCGTGTGTCCGTGCATTTTAACTGTTTTTAAGGGTTTTTTGTTAGTTTTGCCGCGTTATTCTTACCAATTGCACAAAACTGTAATCAAAGGCAACACTGGGGTCATCATGAATATCCTCTCTTGCCACTTCTAACCAATCATTCCTATCAAACGCAGGAAACCAAGTATCCCCTGCAAATTCTTGATGAATTTGAGTAATATAAAGCGTGGTTGCCATAGGTAACAGCGTTTCATAAAGCGTCGAACCACCGATAACAAACACTTGTTCAGCAAGCTGACAGGCGTGTGTTACCGCGTTATTTAAATCATTAAAAACCAAACAGCCGTCTAGCGAATAATCGGCATTATTGCTGATGACAATGTTAGTGCGATTGGGTAACGGTTTACCGATGGATTGATAGGTTTTTCTACCCATGATAATGGGAAAACCGGTGGTTATTTTTCTAAATTTTTTCAAGTCGGCGGATAAATGCCAAGGCATTTGTCCATTGTCGCCAATGACGAGATTACTTGCCATTGCGACAATTAATGATATTTTCATGTTAATGTCAGAGTTTATAAACACAGCATTATATTATAACAGTTCTCTTTGAGGTCTAACTTTGCCTCACTGCCCACAAGTGAAGCAATTGTGTATTTTTGTAGGTGCGACAGATTCGCACTGTGCGGATAAATCCACACCTACAACGCGATAATAATCGGCAGTGTGGCTTTGCCTAACTTCCCTAAAAATAAACGGTAAGCACGATGAAAAATATTTTATTGGTATCGACAGGCGGCACAATAGGCTCAACTGTTCAGGCAGGTACGATTGATACCACTAGCACTGCCCAACTCAAATTATTACAGCTCTTTCAACAACAAGACCCACACAGCGACATTCACTTTCACTGTGTACAACCCCTACAATTGCTCAGTGAAAATCTCGCGCCCTGTGTTTGGCAAACTTTGATTGCCGCTATTGAAGCAGAACAACCCCAGAACTATGATGGCATCATCATTACTCACGGTACGGATACCTTAGCCTACACCGCGTGTGCGTTAAGTTTTTATTTTCACGCGTTAAAAATACCCATGCT
>NQJH01000281.1 GCA_002256685.1 Methylococcaceae bacterium NSP1-2
AGCTACGGCACTACACAACACCTCGCTGAAATTCAACAATTTGGATTTTTAGAAGTACACCGAAAAACATTTAATCCAGTGAAGACTTTGATAATGCAGTCGATTAAGTAAGTCTAGTTCGACATGAAGAGCTTGATTCCCTGCTTGTTATATTAATTTCAGGACGTGATAGATTGTGCTTCGTGGTTGATTTAACAACTGTTTTTCAATTATTAGGATGGATAATTAATGTTAGATACATTTATGAATAGTGAATTTCGCGTTCGAATAAGTACAGCCCTCTTGCTGATTGCGCTGTTGTTGCTCCCTTTTGCTGCACTGTGGATAGCCCCTCCGTATTTTCCGTCCCAGCCTGTGTTGTTGCACAATACGTTTGGTTGGCTTTATTTTGGAGCTTCACCAAACTTATTTGCTGCCTCCTTCTTAGTCGCCTTCATTTCTGCGGTAGCCTTGAGTTTTCGTCGCCAGTGGCGTGCCGTTGTCCAGTGTTTAACAGAAATGGGTGTGTGCTTTATATGCGTACTGTTTTTTATCCCAACTTATTAAGTCACCCAGCGAAAACGCATACAGCTATGTAGAATAAGCCTGTTTGAACATAAACGAAAACAGGCGTTTCCGACAAACTACTAGATAAGATTAGGCACAAAGTTAATGGTGCGATGATGTCTGTGTTTTACTAGTCATATCAGTTCTACGCAAAATATAGCGGTCGGCAAGTTTGCCTGTGATACGGTTACCATCACTATCTCGGCAAGTTTGCCTGTGATACGGTTACCATCACTATCGAGCTGAATGAACCTGTCTTCGCCGACAGCATATTGCCGTGTTTGTGTGCTATTGCGCGGTGTTAAAACAAGCGTATTGCTTTGATCGCCCGATGTAAATTTCCCTTTTTCAACAATTTCTTTTTCTGATTTTCCAACGTATTGAGTGATTAATAGATAGGTGTTATTTTTATTCAAGGCAAGGGATGTTTTGATTCCCTTGCAGTCATCACAGGGTAGAAAGCCTTTATAAACACCCGGCCAATCAACGCTATTTTGTGCATGATGTTCCGCTTTAACGGTATCAGTTTCCATTGTTTCAGCAAACACAGTACTGGAACTCGAAAAGGTTATGATAAAGAGAAGCAAAGTTAGACTTTGTTTAAATTGTTGTCTAAATGTTCGCATATTAGCTCCTGAGTGGTGATGATAAAATTAAAAAATCTAGCCAATTTTTGACAGATTGTAATAGCTTTTACTAGCCGCGACTCGATTAATCTGTTGTTCTTCTTTTTATATAGGCATGAGAGGCTAATATTGCCAGCCACTATTACCAATCGGCACCGCTTGCGTGGGTGTAGATTTAATAGTGAGTTGCCGTTGTTTTCGCCATGTCCAAGCCCGCCAATTTTCTGTGCTACTAGACAATTCGTTTTCCAATTCAGTGATTAACACGCCCGCTTGAATCGTTTGAGATGGGCTGTATTTAGCATTGGTTTGAAACCAACGTAAGGCAGGTAGCGATTCTGAACCTAAGCCACGCAAATACGGCAAATCGACACCCGTACCCTCCCCCGTCATTTCCAGTGCGTGGCGCACGTTGTAATCGGCAATCATGCTATCCATATTAATGAAACAAGACGCGTACAGTGTGGCGGCAATAACAAGCGCGTTGCTGTTAATTAGCCAACCATTACTACGGTTGCTATAAATTCTGGCAAAGATCAACGCCATACCGACAGCGGTCAATGCCATACAAATCAGCGCGATAATGCGTAGATAGGTTAATGAATAAACTTCGATATAGTGCAGTAGGCGATTAATCGCAGATAGGAGTAAAAAAATGTTCTGCCCTAGCCACAAAAATACCAGTTTTTTAGCGGTTGCGGTTTGATAGTGTGGTTGATGTTCATTAAAAGTTAGCAACACATAAACGGCAGTCACTACACTGGTCACAAACAAGGGATACGCGCCAGCGTGAGCATATTCAGCGTAATTTAAACCATCGGGTAAGGTTTCACCGCTCCACAAAAACACGATGTCTAATACATTTTGCAGCGCGAATAAGCTGTTGAACAATACTAATGATAAAACCAGCGTTTGTTGGTTTAACCATCTATCCAAATTAATACCCGTGCTAGGCGTTAGTGTAGTGCTAAGTGAAAAGCGTGGGCGTAATAATGCCCACACCACCACACCCGTCATAAACCAAAACAACCAACGCCATAGTGAAAGCAAGCGAATCGGTAATTCCCAGTTAATCCCATCTAAAGCTTGGGCAATAATCGGATTGGCCTCTGCAAATAAGAAACCAAACACTAAAGTAAGCGATACGGGAATAATCGCGTAGCTGAATTGAATTTTATTAACTGTCCTACCCTTCTTACTAATCCGTTTGATTTTACAAAAGTCTTTATACCATTGCCCAAATCCTTGCGTTAAAAACCCTGCAATATCTTTTAGCCAAAGTAACGCACAGCCTACGTTTTTGCGTTTTTGCAAAATCAACAGCGTCATGATACCAACCATAATTAAGCCAATAGTCAACCGTTGCGGCGATTCAATCAGCGCGATAATCAGCGTTGCGGTACAGAAAGCGATTAATTTGCTGGCGTTAATTTGCAATAACTGCCGATTTAACAGCACTAACACCAGCAATAATAAACCCGCATACAGCCCAGCCGTCCAGCCGATGGGCTGTTTATAAAATAACCCATCGGCAATAATGACCAGCAAGATACAAAGTGTGATTTTAGTGGCAATACTCGATTTAGACATGAAACGCACTCCAGAAATGTTGGTTTAAGACTGCCAGTCCTTTAAAGGACTGGCAGTCATGCTCAGCGTCTATTACATGATTTCCAGTTGACGGCGGCGATAACACGTCCACACACCCATCACTGTGATAATAAACAAACCTGCCACTGTTGAAGGTTCTGGCGCTGAACTGCCTGAAAAGTTTTGTGCTAGCGTCATCGGTTGCGCGGCGGCAGTGACCGCAGCAGGTGGTGCATTCTCACCATAGGCTTTTTCGGTCACGCCTTTAACCATAGGCAACGGTACATTGCTGTGTTGGGCTTGCTCAGAATGTTCGTTGACAATTTTTTCAGACACGGCAACAAATGATGTCCACTGCGTGGTTAAGGCAAAATTCAAGCCTAACTCGGTGACTTTATCTTTTAAGTCATTATCAGCAATCGATTCAGTACGCAGATGAGACGGTGTGTTAATTTGACGTATGGATTCAGCAATTTGTGACCGCGCCCAAATCACCGGAATAGGATTGTCTTTATCATCTGAACTCGTAGCAGGCAAGGTAACGGTAATCGGTAATTGTGCTTTACGACCATTCACTAAGCCATTGACTTTAATGGTATGTTGTCCAGATTGCGAATATTTACCTTGAATCCGCACCGCGCCACCTGCGAATAAATCGGGAATTTTTGCAGGTGTGGTGTCACTCACTGATAAATCACCCCAATCAATACTGATGTCCGTTAATACAGGGCTTTCTAATTTACTCGCTAATTGAATGGCAACATCATCGGTTTTTTCGGTAGGGTCAATAAAACGTGCAAAGCCGCCGTTTCTATTCGCCATTTCTTCCAATAAAAATCGATTCACCGACGTACCAACACCTAGCGCGAACACTCTCGCTGTGCCTATTTTCTCGGCAATTTGTTTAAGCACTTCGGATTCATTGCCGATATA
>NQJH01000066.1 GCA_002256685.1 Methylococcaceae bacterium NSP1-2
CCATAAAATTTTAGATTGAAATTAACAGCAGTAGGATATTCAGCATGAAACGTTTTCTAATTGCAGCCTCAGTAGCCGCTGTTACCATTACTAGCTTCAATACCACAGCACTTGCTGAGGTCGGAATTTCGGTCAACATTGGTCAACCTAACTTCTATGGTCAGCTCGATCCTAGCGGTTATCCGCAACCACAATTGATTTATCGTCATCCGAAGGCAATCGGGCGAGTACCGATAAATCAACCGCCAGTCTATATGCGCGTACCGCCAGGTCATGCTAAAAATTGGCGCAAGCACTGTAAAAAATATAACGCCTGCGACGAGCGAGTCTTATTTGTACGCGACAATTGGTACAACCGCGAGTATGCGCCACGTTACCAAGAACAGCATGGTGAGCATGGGAACAATAACAATGGCGGTCATGGACGTAATCGCTAAGACAGTGTCGACAACGAGATAGTTGAAAAGTACGCGATGCGTACACTACATCGTTGTCTTAATTTAAATTTAATTACGGATTGTTATGAATAAATTCTATAAATTCAGCAGGCTTGCTGCCTCTCTCGCAGCAATAACGTTAGTGACAGGTTGTCTTGGCGGTGGAGGTTTATTAGGCAACAGTGGCAGTTATGGTCTTGGTTCTACCCCAAACAGCTCATCAGGTGGTCTTCAGGATGCAATTATAAACGCCATTATTCAGAGCATGGCTGGGAGCGTCTTAAATGGACAGATAGGATCACAGCTCACGCCAACTGACCAGAATTTTCGACTACAGCAGTTAGGATCAGTGGTTCAATCAGGCGCAATCAATCAACCGCAACAATGGGTTAATCCACAAACTGGTAATACGCTGTTACTTAATCCTGTCGGTCAGCAAAGTGTCAACCCACAAACCCAACAACAATGCCGTAATCTGGAAGAAACCATGATCTTGCAAAACGGACAACGTATCAAAGAAAATCGTCTCGCTTGTTTAGACACACAAACTGGAAGATGGAATCTGGTGCAATAATAATATTTAATCAGCTTGTATAAAGCCTTGGGTGGTGGGTGGAAGAAGAATTTAAGCTAAAGCATATCCTCTAGTGCATCTTATCGCGTTGACAGAGCAATGAATGCTTGCTGCGCCAATTGAGTACACAAGTTTGGGTCTATGCCTACGGGTTTGCCAGAGGTTAGTACGATACGGGGAATGCCATCCTTGGCAGTTGAATGTTAGTAATCTAATTGGGAAATTAACGATTATCACGCACTAAACGCAAGGCAAACATATCGGCTTCGTAATTCGCACTGCCGTAGCCATAACCAAAATAAACAATCCACATATAATGCCCGCTGTCTTTTATTGGCGTTGATGACCATTGCCAGCAGCTATGTCCATCGTGATTTGAGGCACTGCGCGTTGCACCTTGACAATTGGGTGTGGGAAAAACGGTTTGATTGATGTGTGGGATTTTGACCATCGGCACATCGGTTTCTTTATCTGCCAGTAATTTTAATTCCTCAAGAGTCGGAATCCGCCAATCGTTGAAACCCGCATGGCTTGCGTTTTTAGCCACCTCCTGCGCTTTTTGCCAACCGTAACTCTTGGCTTTGCCTTCGCAAGTGTTGCCGTTCCACGTTTCACCGAGCAAACAACGTGACCACATTAAATTGCTACGCGTATCGACGACCACTTCATTTTGAACTTCAAAGCGGTCAATAGTTTGGCTGGCTGGTGTCGATGTTGGTAATTCACTACAAGCCAGTGTTGACAGCGACAATAAGGTGCTGAGAATAATTTTATAATTCATAAGTTCAAGTGAATTTCCTGATATGAAAGCGACGGAGTACAAACCTAACGTTTGTACTCCTAACGTAAGCGATGTTTAGAACGTTACTTTGCCATACACAGTAGCATAGGCAGGGTAAGTACCATCGGTATTAGCGCGTAACTTTTTATAAGTGATTTGTGGATACCATGTACTGCTAGTAGTAGGCAACGTGGTGATTAGGTCGGCGCGTTGACCAGGGGATAAGTCTAAACTAGTGACCGTTTTTGCAGTAGGTAACGTGCGTCCATCACGAATATAAACCGTAAACGGTTGCGCGACACCGCTGCCGTTTTTAATTTGAAACGTGGCATTGGTGGAATGTAAACCGACTAAACGAAACGCTACTTTTTTGCCTTTTGCCGCCGCTAAAGTCATTGCAGGTGCGGCAGTGGATTTACCTTCTTTACCTGTCATTAAAAAATAGCTGGGATTGTAATCAGCAAACACCACCGAATCACCGCTTGCTGTGTGATAAGCAGGGTCAACGGTGCTTAAAATATAGTTTTGCGAATAATCATAAGCGGTTGTGGTATTGGCATTTAACTGATTCAAAAACGCACCGCTGGCATTTTTCGGACGCACAATAATCGCGCTGTACATACCCATTTCTAAATGCTTCACGGTATGAACGTGACAATGATACATATAACTGCCTTCATGACCCGCTGACGGTGTCCAAGTATAGGTGTCACCCATTACCATGTTGCCGTTGGTTTCGGGTACGCCGTCTTCCATCGTTTGCACGTCCGCGCCATGCAAATGAATGGTGTGACCGTTGTAAGGTGCGCCTTCCATTGTCATCATACCCATAGGCGAGAAACTGATATTTAACGTATCATTGACTCCAATTTCCATAATCGGGCCAGGAACGGTCGCTGTACCACCGCCCATGCCACCCATACCACCGCCACCACAGTCGCTGTAGCCCCAAAACGTGACGGATTTACCTGTGGTTGATGTACCGTATAAGGTTTTGCTGAGTGAGCCAACGCAAAGACTTTTGCTGATAGTTGCCGCGTGAACGTGTTGTGCGCCTAAACCTAACGCACCTAAGATGATTGCTTGAGTTAATTTTTTCATTTCTATTCCTCCGTGAATTATTGCATATCAATCATAGTTGCCGCGCCGTTCAAATACACACCATTCGCGCCTTCGGCTTGGGCAGTATGAACGTGCATCGGATAATGACCCGTTTGATTAATGCTGTATAACACTTCAGCCGTTGACATGGGCGGAACATTAATCGTATCCCATTGCTCAAACGGTGTCGGTTGTCTTACGCCGTTGATGCTTAACACTTGGAAATGATTGCCATGAAAATGTAACGAGTGGCTAAACTGTCCTGCATTGACGATGCGCACCAAAGATTTGGTGTTTAATGTACCCATAATCATGGTGTCCATGTCCATCATGGCATCAAAACCGCCCAAGCCATTAATCATGAAATAATTCGGTTTGTAAGTTGCTGTGTCTACAACAAAACCAGCCGCCGCTATATCATTCCAGCGCGGTTTGTCCATTTCACTGACTACCCAAACGTTTTCATGGTCGTAAGCAGGACCGCCTATCCATGCTGTTTGCGAGCCGTCGGTAGGTTTAACAATCATCGCACCATACAGCCCCATTTCACGGTTGACATTACTGTCTAAGGTATCGCTGTACACATAACTACCCGCCGCAGGAGCAGTGAAACTGTAGTTTTTAGAAGCACCCGCCGCAATCGCGCTAGTATCGGTAGTGACGTTTTTAATAATGAAATTGTGATTTATGTTGTGATTGTTAATTACAGTGATGTTAACGGTATCACCTTCATTAACCGTTAATTGTGGCGCGGGGACGACAGGCACAGCTGTTGTACCATACCCCCAGACATTGAGTGTCGCGCCACCATTACCCGTAATAGGCAATGTCCCCGCATTGATGTACAACGTAAAATTTTGTGTTGCCGCAAAAGCTGACTCCGTAACGCCAAACAGCGTTAATGTTAAGCCAATTAAGGCAAAGGATTTATACATGATCAAAGGACTCCTTCTGATTAATTTATATTTATTATGCAATAACATATCGCAAGAAATATTAAGCATAATTTATGCCATTAACAAATCTTAATATAATCATATAGTTATTCTTTTAACAGCAACAAAAGTAGGGCAAATAATACGATAGAGTATGGCATTTGCCGTAGTTTATAGATTAAAACGATTTAATTTGATTTTGACGCGCAAGTAGTGCGTAGATGAAGTTCGCGACAATTCATGATGTTACGCTATCGTACTACCCACCAAACAAAAAAGCCCCGATTGTAAAAACAACCGAGGCTTTTTAATTTTTTAAACCGCGAATACCAAAGAATGTTGGGTTGCCAAAAAGACGGCAACCCAACCTACCGTTTATTCGTCTTTTGGTTTAGCACGTCTGGAGGTTGAACTCATGCGCTTTTTGCTTTTATCTGGCTTCTTTTCGCCGCCATCTTCTATTTTGCTACCGTCCATTTTTGAGATGTTCAGCAACTGACCTGCTACGCGGATTTTTTTCAGTTCTTGTAACAGTTCTTTAGGCATACCAGCAGGTAATTCAACGGTGCTGTAGTCGTCAGAGATTTTAATTCTAGCGATATGGTCGCCATCAATACCTGTTTCATTGGCAATTGCACCGACAATGTTACCCGGTTTTACACCGTGCGCATGTCCGACTTCGATACGGAATGTTTCCATTTCTATGTCGCTACCAAAGCTACGTCTAGGTTTACGTTCTCTATCACCGCCTCTGCTATCACCTCTGTCGCCTCTTTCACCTCTGTCGCGTGAGGGTCTATCATCACGGTCGCGACGGGGACTGCTGTCTTCACGACTTTCTTTGACTTTTTTCGGAGGTAGCATCAGTAAAGGCACTTCACCTTGGACTAATTTAGCCAAAGCCGCTGCTATTTCTAACGCACTGACATTGTGTTCTTGTTGATACTGTTCGATCAGTTGACTAAAAAAGCTCAGTTCTTCTGCCGCTAAGGTATCGGTAATATTTTGTTTGAAACGAGAAATACGTTTGTTGTTAATGACTTCGGTAGAAGGCAAACCCATTTCTTCGATTTTTTGTTTAGTGGCTTTTTCGATATTGCCGAGTAGTTTTCTTTCTCTAGGCGCAATAAACAAAATCGCATCACCGGTACGACCTGCACGACCCGTACGACCAATACGATGAACATAAGATTCGGTATCGTAAGGGATGTCGTAGTTGACGACGTGAGTAATACGGTCTACGTCTAAACCACGCGCTGCCACGTCGGTAGCAATTAAAATATCCAGCTTGCCATTTTTTAAATGGGCAATACTGCGTTCGCGTAAGGTTTGTGACATATCGCCGTTAATAGCGGCGGCTGAATAACCGCGTGCTTCTAATTTTTCAGCCAGTTCCACAGTGGCGGTTTTGGTTCTGACGAAAATAATCATGCCGTCAAAGGTTTCCGCTTCGAGTATACGTGTCAGTGCATCCAATTTGTGTACGCCGCTAACGACCCAAAAACGTTGGCGAATATTTTCCGCAGACGCAGTGGTCACTTTAATCGTAACTTGTTCGGGTTCGTGCAAATATTGTTGTGCGATTTTACGGATTATCGACGGCATAGTTGCCGAAAATAACGCGATTTGGCGTTTTTCGGGTAGTTGATCTAATATCCATTCAACGTCGTCAATAAAGCCCATACGAAGCATTTCATCGGCTTCATCGAGGACTAACGTGCTTAACTTTCCAAGGTTGAGCGTACCTTTGCGCATGTGATCCATGACACGGCCAGGTGTACCGACTACAACGTGTGCGCCACGTTTTAGTTGACGTAATTGGGTGCTGTAATCTTGTCCGCCGTAAATAGGCAGAACATGAAAGCCTTTTAAATGGGCAGCATATCGTTGAAAGGCTTCGGCAACTTGAATAGCAAGTTCACGAGTCGGGGCTAGTACCAACACTTGTGGGTCTTTTTGCTTTAAATCAATGCCTGATAAAATCGGCAGTGCAAAAGCGGCAGTTTTTCCTGTTCCTGTTTGTGCTTGTCCCAAAACGTCTTTGCCTTGGAGCATGAAAGGAATAACTTGGGCTTGAATGGGTGAAGGTGTTTCATAACCGACATCGTTAAGTGCTTTTAGCAGGGGTTCAATCAGTGCTAAATCACGGAAAGAGGGTAATGGTGAAACATCGTTGGACATGTATGTACCTGTATGGAGTCTTTGGGAGGCGCGGGAGCGCGGGGAAATGTTTTTATGTAGAAATTATAACGCATTATACTACTATTTTGCTAATTTAGCGGTGATACAACCTGTGTAAGATTGTCGCAGCTTGTACCTTTTTTAACCATTTGCTTGTTATAATGCCCATTGTTTTGTAATTGTAGCCATTCTGGTCGAGAAATTTCATGATTCAAGGTAGTATCGTAGCGTTAGTAACACCGATGGATGAAAGCGGTGCAGTCGATTTTAAACGGCTTAAATCGTTAGTTGCTTTTCATATTGAACAAGGCACGGATGCACTGGTCGCAGTCGGCACAACAGGCGAATCTGCCACGCTGGACGAGGCGGAACATTGCATGGTGATTAAAGCCGTGGTTGACTATGTGAATGGTAAAATACCTGTCATTGCCGGCAGCGGTGCCAATTCCACCACGGAAGCCATTAACCTCACTCAAAAAGCCAAACAAGCCGGTGCAGATGCCTGTTTAATCGTCACGCCTTATTACAATAAACCCACTCAACAAGGCTTATATTTACATCATAAAGCCATTGCGGAGGCGGTCGATATTCCGCAAATTTTGTACAATGTGCCGGGACGCACCGCGTGTGATATGTTGCCAGAAACAGTGGGTCGCTTGTCTCATGTGCCGAATATTGTCGGTGTTAAAGAAGCCACTGGTGATTTATTACGCGTTAAAAAAATCCGAGATTTAGTCGGCAATGATTTCGCACTGTATACCGGTGATGATGCCACTAGCCGTGAATTTTGTTTGTTAGGCGGTCATGGCTCAATCACTGTGACGGGTAATGTTGCACCCCGCTTAGTCCATGACATGATTATGGCAGCAATGGCAGGCGATAGCGCAACCGCGTTAGCCATTGATAAAAAGTTAATGGCGTTGCATAAAAATTTATTTATTCAATCTAACCCGATTCCTGTCAAATGGGCGGTCGCTGAAATGGGATTGATGGATAAAGGTATTCGTTTACCTTTAACGTGGTTAACAGAAGATTGTTTTGAAGCGGTGCGTGATGCTATGCAACTGGCGGAAGTTATTCAATGAAACACAAATACATAATGCCGCTGTGTTGTGCGGCTGTACTGGTTCAGGTATCCGCCTGTAGCTCTATTAAAGAATTATTTCCTGATAAAGAAAAAGATTATCAGTTCACCACCGAAATTCCTAAGTTGATTATTCCTAGTGACTTAGCAAACGGTAGTAGCTCAAGTCCATCGAAGACAAGCACAGTACACACTGAAAATACTGACGTGAAAACTGAAACTGCCACCGCTGAAACTGCGCCTGCTGAAGCCGAAACCAAACCTGCGACTGAAGATGCCGCCTCCACCGAGTCGGCAAGCGATGAACCCTTTGTAGACTCAAAGTCTATTACGGTGGAATTGCTAGAATCCAGCAATAAAGTAAGCTACTTACGCATAGGCACACCCTTTGTTAGAGCGTGGAACATCGTTAGCAAAGGTCTAAGCCGCAAGTCCATTGAAGTCAGCGAACGTAATCAAGAAGAAAAAACCTTCACTGTTCAATATGACCCCGATGAGAAACCCGTGGAAGATGGTTCTTATTTAGACGAAATAAACTTTATGCTGCATGGTTTTGAAAGTAATGAAAAAGAATATCTGCTTAAGTTAGTTGAAACCAATAAACAAACCGATGTAGTGATTTTGAATGAAGAACAAAAACCAGTATCCGATGAGGCTGGCTTAAAATTATTGAAAGTTTTAGAAAAAAGTATTAAAGCAAATTTAGCGGGTAAATAATGCTTTAATCGTAAGTTGGGCTGACCCGTAAGGAAGCCCAGCCCAATACACCGTTTTTGGAGTAAAAAACATGTTTTCTTATCTGACTTTCGTGTCAACAATCTATTATCTTCCCTGCAAGCGATAGAGCCATCTATCACTGCGGTTGCCGCACGGTTTATCCACTTCGTCGCGACTGAACGCGATTTAAACGATGAGCAACTGGCGATACTCAAGCAATTACTCGCTTACGGCGGTGACATTATCGACACTGAAACACAGGGCGACTCTTTGTTAGTTGTTCCGCGTTCAGGCACTATTTCACCGTGGTCAAGTAAAGCCACTGAAATAACGCAACGCTGTGGCTTGTCTAGCATTAAACGACTGGAACGCGGCATTGAATACACGCTTACCGCTAGCAGTGAATTGTCGGAACAAACTAAACACCAACTAGCGGCATTGCTACATGATCGCATGACGCAAACGGTTATCTACGACGCAGCCCAGTTAGATTTATTTGCCGAACATCATCCCGCACCGCTACAAACCGTCGCTATTATCGAGCAAGGGCAAGACGCACTCATTCAAGCCAATGCTGAACTAGGCATGGCATTATCAGACGATGAAATTGCTTATTTAGTCGAAAGTTTTCAAGCCTTAGGCAGAAACCCTTCTGATGTCGAATTGATGATGTTTGCGCAAGCCAATTCCGAACATTGCCGTCATAAAATTTTTAATGCCAACTGGACGATTGATGGCGTAGAACAAGCACACACGCTGTTTGGCATGATTCGTAACACCGCACAGCAAAGCCCCGCTGATATTTTATCGGCGTATAGCGATAATTCGTCTGTGATTGAAGGCTCACGCGCTAAAGTATTTATTCGCAACGCCATGAACGGCGAATACCGTTATGTCGAAGAAGATGCGCATTTATTAATGAAAGTTGAAACCCATAATCACCCAACTGCTATTTCACCGTTTTCAGGTGCGGCAACCGGTTCAGGTGGTGAAATTCGTGATGAAGGCGCGACAGGACGTGGTTCTGCGACTAAAGCGGGTTTAACCGGTTTTTCAGTTTCGCATTTAAAAATCCCTGAATTTAGCCAACCGTGGGAACAAGATAACGGTAAACCAGAACGCATTGCTTCGGCATTAGACATCATGCTGGCTGGTCCATTAGGTGGCGCAGCGTTTAATAATGAATTTGGTCGCCCTAATTTAGCCGGTTATTTTCGTAGCTTTGAACAACCCGTATTAGGGACTGACAATGCGTTTCGCGGTTATCACAAGCCTATTATGTTAGCGGGTGGCATGGGTAATATTCGCCCGATGCTAGTCGAAAAACAATCCATTCCCGCAGGTTCGCTGATTATTATTTTAGGCGGTCCTGCTATGTTGATTGGTTTGGGCGGTGGTGCGGCTTCTTCGCAAGCCTCAGGCGCAAGCTCTGAATCCTTGGATTTTGCTTCTGTACAACGCGAAAACCCTGAAATGCAACGTCGTTGCCAAGAAGTGATTAATCACTGTAACTCGCTGGGTCACGACACGCCGATTATTTCCATTCATGATATTGGCGCGGGCGGTTTATCAAACGCCGTACCTGAAATTATTCATGACTGTAACAAAGGCGGTCGTTTTGAATTACGCAAAGTCAACAATGACGACATCGGTATGTCACCGATGCAAATCTGGTGTAATGAAGCCCAAGAGCGTTATGTAGTGGCTATTAAACCTGAATCGTTGCCCTTATTTACTGAATTTTGTGAACGTGAACATTGCTTGTTTGCCGTGATTGGCGAAGCCACCGATGAAGAACATTTAACGCTGAACGATAGCTTGTTAGGTGACAAACCTGTTGATATTCCGATGTCAGTGTTATTTGGCAAACCGCCAAAAATGCACCGTAATGTCACCCATAGCGAACCCGTTGTTGCCGCGCTGGATTTTAGCGGCGTAACACTCGCCGATGCCGTGCAACGCGTTTTGTCATTTCCTGCGGTAGCGGATAAAAGTTTCTTAATTCATATCGGCGACCGTTCAGTGACAGGCTTAGTGGCGCGTGACCAACTGGTTGGTCCGTGGCAAGTGCCTGTTGCCGATGTTGCTGTGACTGCTTCAGGTTTTCACGCGCTAACAGGCGAAGCAATGGCAATGGGTGAACGCACACCTATTGCGGTAATCAATGCGCCCGCTTCAGGACGTATGGCAATTGCCGAAGCGATTACCAATATTGCTGCCGCCCGTATTGATTCATTAAAGAAAATTAAAATGTCCGCTAACTGGATGGCAGCGGCAGGGTCAGAAGGCGAAGATGCCGCGTTATTTGATACCGTCAAAACCGTAGGTATGGAACTCTGCCCTGCCCTAGGTATCGCTATTCCTGTCGGCAAAGATTCTTTATCTATGCAAACTCGATGGCAAGATGAAGCGGGCGAAAAAACCATGACTTCGCCGTTATCGTTGATTATTACCGCCTTCGCACCTGTGCTGGATGTCAGTAAAACCCTCACCCCACAATTACGCGCCGTCGATAACAGCGTGTTGATTTTAATCGACTTAGGCGCGGGTAAAAATCGTTTGGGCGGTTCGGTACTAGCACAAGTGTACTCACAACTAGGTGACAACTGCCCCGACCTTGATAACACAGAATTATTAAAAGCCTTTTTTGAAGCGATTCAAACTCTGAATAATCAAGATAAACTACTCAGTTATCATGACCGTTCCGATGGCGGTTTATTCGCCACCGTTGCTGAAATGCTATTTGCAGGTAGAGTGGGCGTATCGTTAAACACGGATAATTTAGGTGCGGATGTCTTAGCCGCCTTATTTAACGAAGAATTAGGCGCGGTCGTGCAAGTACGCGGCAGTGATTGTGATGATGTCGTTAAACTGTTAAAACACTGGGGTTTAGCGGATTGTATCTATATCATCGGTCAGATTATTCCCGAACAACAACTGACCATTTACCATTCTGATGAACTCATTTACTCAGCCAGCCGCGCCCAATTGCAAAGCGTGTGGTCAGAAGTAAGCTATAGAATGCAAGCATTGCGTGATAATCCAGACTGTGCAAAACAACAATTTGACCGTATCGCCGATGACAACGACATCGGTTTACACACCAAACTGAGTTTTGATGTCCATAACGATGTCGCCGCGCCGTTTATTGCTCTAACGCGTCCTAAAATTGCCATTTTGCGTGAACAAGGCGTGAATGGTCATGTCGAAATGGC
>NQJH01000067.1 GCA_002256685.1 Methylococcaceae bacterium NSP1-2
AATAGTTGTATTATCAGCAAAGGCATCACCCCAATGGGTTAATTCATTGCTTACTGCGGGTTCTAAAGTGCTGGACAGGGATTTATTGCCTAACCATTGACTATTACCTTCCGTCCACGCTAATACATGCAGTTCAGTGACATCATGTCGTCCTTTTAGGATTTCAGACACTTGTTGAAAACCATCTCGCGTGGCATCAAGGCTAATAACTTGTGTTTGTGCAGGTGGATTAGCCAATAAGTTAGCGGCATTTTCAGCGCGTGGATCAACAATGATTAGTGTAGTTGCGTGTTCACCGCCGACACCTATAACGGGACTCAATGCCAAATCAGTTGCGGCGAATGGATGCTCAGTTGCAAGGGGAGAAAATGCGGGTTGATGCTCGGTATTATCAGGATTAGGCTGATAATCAACAACCGTCGCGGGTTTTTCTAGTGCGGCAATATCAATAGTCGGCTCGCTAGGCGGTGGCGTGGCTTCGCTAGTAGGTTCGGCAATCGGTTTATTATCGATTACCTCAGGCTGTACTTCCACTGCGGTTGCTGCTATTGCACCGTCAAATACTAAGCGACTTTCCAACACGAGGCGTTGAGAATGCGCTGTGGATTTGTGTTTAGACTTTTTTACAATGGGAGACTGTTTTTTCATTGGTGTATGCCTGTGCCTAGCTAGATAAATTCGAATAATCCGAGTTCGGAATAAAACTGATTAAAATTTTATGTCGAACTCAGATTCGATTATTTAAATGTGAGTTATTTTTATTATTGCTTGCGGAGATAAGCGTTATTGATGGCAATAATGCTGATTTTGATGATTTTTGCGCACGGTTTGGTTTGCGCCTAAAAAGGCACAGCTAATTCTTGACATGAAGTCACCTGTAGTATTTAAAATGTTGAGAGCCTTTGTGTGACATTAACGCAGTCACCCTCGGCAGGCCGACTTTCCAAACATTATTGGATTCGTGACTTTCCGCCCCTACCTTACGATAGGTTTAGCTTTGACTTAACTGCAAAGACGCAGTTAAGTTTTGAAAACGCTCTGATTTCTATAACAGCGATTGGTCAAGAAACGATGAGCAAATCCGCCTAAAAAGAAGAGAATTAATCTTACTATTTTTATTTCGGCTAAAATTCACGCATTTTATATGCCATTTTTTGCGAATACTATTAAGTTTTTTCCTTACTAGCAGGATATTAAATGGTCGCACTACAAGTAATTGATTTTTATCATGTACATACAACTAGCATACTACGGTTTTTTAGTGACTTAACTGACTTAAGTCTGTCAAAAACTGACATAAATTAATAAACACTTATTTCATTTATGACAAACTTGGTCAGTTCTTTATAAATTACGACACTAAGCGTCCCCACATATCATAATCATCGGCTTCTTCTAATTCGACCTCGACAAAATCACCGACTTTTAAGTGCGTTGCGCCATCAATAAATACTTGTCCGTCAATTTCAGGCGCGTCGGCTTTACTTCTAGCAACCGCACCTTCTTCGACGACTTCATCAATTAATACAGTTTCAATTCTACCGATGCGTCGTTGCAAACGGTCTGCACTGATTTGGGCTTGATGTGCCATAAAACGGGCAAGGCGTTCTTGTTTCACTTCTTCAGGAATTTGATTGGGTAACTCATTCGCTACCGCACCTTTCACCGGTGAATAGGCAAAACAACCGACGCGATCCAATTGAGCTTCACTGAGAAAATCCAATAATTCTTCAAATTCTGCTTCGGTTTCGCCGGGAAAGCCTGCAATAAAAGTACTGCGCAAAGTTATATCAGGACAAATATCGCGCCATGCTTTAATACGTTGCAGATTATTTTCAGTTGCCGCTGGGCGTTTCATCAGTTTTAAAATACGGCTGTTGGCGTGTTGAAACGGAATATCCAAATACGGCAAAATTTTTCCGTCTGCCATTAATGGAATTACGGAATCGACATGCGGATAAGGATACACATAGTGCATTCTGACCCAAATACCTAACTCACCCAAGGCTTTAGCGAGTTCATAAAAACGGGTTTTCATGCTCTCGCCATGCCAAAAATCAAGTTGATATTTTAAATCCAGACCGTAAGCACTGGTGTCTTGCGCGACCACTAATAATTCTTTCACACCTGCTTTCGCTAGACGTTCGGCTTCCAGCATTACTTCACTAATCGGGCGACTGACTAAATCACCGCGCATCGAGGGAATAATGCAGAAAGTACAACGGTGATTACAGCCTTCGGAAATTTTTAAATACGCGTAATGGTTAGGCGTGAGTTTAATGCCTTGGGGCGGTAATAAATCCAGAAACGGCGCGTGCGGTGCGGGTAAATTTTCGTGGATTGAATCCATCACCTCATTTAACGCGTGTGCGCCAGTGACTTTTAGCACTTGCGGATGACGGGCGCGAATTTCAGCTTCACGCGCTCCTAAGCAACCGGTAACGATGACTTTGCCGTTCTTAGCCAACGCTTCGCCAATGCTATCCAGTGATTCTTCGACAGCGGCATCAATAAAGCCGCAAGTATTGACGACGACTAAATCGGCTGATTGATACGAGGGCGATACTTCGTAACCTTCTAAACGTAATTGAGTAAGGATTTTTTCGCTATCAACGAGGGCTTTAGGACAGCCCAAACTGATGAAACCGACGGTGGGTATTTTTGACATAGTATTTCTTGTGTATAGGGGTGGTCTATAGGGATAAACCGCCGAGGTTTTAAAAACTTCGGTGGTTTGGGCTACGCAATTTCGCGTAAAGTTTTCAGCGTTTTTAAAATCGCATTACCCGCTTCTATGCCTTTGTTATAGTTATTATTAGAGGCACGAGCTTCTGCTTGTTCAAAGGTATTCACGGCTAATATTTCAAAGCCAACCGGAATTTGATAATTAATCGCGGTATTCATTAATGCGCGAGTAACTTCATTGGCAATCATATCAAAGTGATAAGTATCGCCTTTAATAATAATACTGAATGCCACGATGGCATCAAATTGTTTAGATTTAGCCAATTTCTCAACAATTAACGGCACTTCCCACGAACCGGGCGCGTAATAAACCTTAATATTGCTTTCGGGGATGTCATTTTGAATCAGTACTTCTTTGCAATAATTAGTCATATTGCCATTTAATTCCGCGTGATAAGTACTTTGTACAATGGCTATTTTTAATTTAGCGGGTTTTTTTAAATCAATTTTTTCAACAATAAGGTCTTTTATCATAATGGTTGCCTAGTGGTGTTCCTGTAAATAACGTTCAACGGTGGTGACGATAACTTTAGTTTGACACTCTATTTCAATATTCACCGTATCGCCGAGTTTTTTTTGTCCAAAGGTAGTGGCGCGTAAAGTTTCGGGGATTAAATGCACGCTAAAACCACCGGTTATTTCTGTATTCACGATGGTTAAACTCGCGCCGTTAATAGCGATAAAACCTTTGGGTAAAATGTATTTCATCCATGCTGCTGGACAGCTAAAATCAATCACATAATTATTTTCGCTCTCGGTAATTCGAACTATTTTAGCCGTGCCTTCGACATGACCTGATAGTAAATGCCCGCCAATTTCATCACCTTGTTTGGCTGAGCGTTCAACATTGACTTTATCACCCGCCTTCAATGTGCCTAAGGTGGTTTTATTTAACGTTTCCTGCATAGCATCAAAGGATACTTGATTATTTTCTATCGTGGTGACGGTTAAGCAAACGCCATCCACTGCAACACTCGCGCCGATGGTTAAGTTATTTAATAATCCATTATCAAACGCAATTTTGAAGGTATTGAGTCCGGTTTTTTTATCGACTGCGATAATATCAACAACACGCTGAACGATGCCTGTGTACATAAATTAAAACTCCTTTAGCGGGGTAATGTAGGTTGGGTTAGCGATAGCGTAACCCAACAAAAACAATCGACTAAATAAAAATATTGGGGTTCGTGTCTCACCCCAACCTACGGAGAAAATGGATTAGCTTGATTGGCTTGCAGATTATGAAATCCGTGCGTCATAAACTCGCCCAGATATAAAAAACCATTGGTGCTTAAATGGGTATCATTGGGCATATAAAAATCTTTAATCGTACGACTTTTTTCGATAAATACTGACCCTAAATCAGGCGCGATTAATTCGGGATGTTGGGCAAAGCTTTGCCAAATATTCTGATAAGGATATTTAGTTAATTGACCATAACCTAAATACACGGTGGCTTTATCTGGCACGATTAACCATATCGGTTGAATACCTACGGTTTGTAGACTTTTATTAACCGTCAATACATTATCAATTGAATTAAAGGTTTCTTTTTTAAAATCCCCATCAACAAAAATGGCATAGTGACATAAACGATGGGAAAATAATTGGCAACCGTCAAAATTAACTGCTTGCACCGCGCCTGATTTCAAATATTTTTCGGGTAAATTCAATGATAACTTAAGGGTGTTATACAGGGCTTTAACACCCCAATCCGCCCCGTTAAGTTTACTAAAAGTGACACGTTCACGTTTAACAAGAGGATACATTGGAAAAGCGGAGTTAAGAATCAACTCATGTTTAACAATTGGCTCGCGTGATGAGGACAGTGCTTTCATGCGCCCTTGAAACAGCCGTTCGATACTTTCAATAATGACGTAACGCCCTTTAAAACCTGCTGCGCGTAACGCCTCACCTAAATCAGCGCGTAAGGCTTCATCTGTTCTCAGTTCTTGCCATGTCATAGTGCCGACTTTTAAACCATCAGCTATTAATTTCGATTGCCAAACTCGTGACACAGAAAATGAATCACCAATGACCAAAATGTCCGCTTCAGCCATTGGATAATCTTTAAAATTTTCGGGTAACACGGCGGGTTGATCGGATTTCCAGCCAAAACTATGTTCTGGAAAATTACCAATACGAGTTAAATCGCCATACAGTCTTTCAAAATAAAACTCCATGCACCAAGCAATGATTGCCATGATAAAAAATGAATAAATCAGGGTTAAACTGTATTTTTTAAAACTAATCGGTTGTAAATGGACGTTCATCGTACTCAGAATTGAAAGTATAGGAAGGTAGATTGTTTATGCAGATTAATCAGCACAAAATAGGCGACTATCACAATAACCACCGCATCAACTATGGAAGGTTGCCAAGCAAATCGGGTCGGTTTTTTCAGTGCTTCCATATTTAAAGCCGGTGAATAATTCGCCATAATTTGCTGAACATTAGGCATTTTAAAGACGATGAACAGCCCTAAAATGAGCAGTTTGAACATTCTGCCAGACCCTAAATCAATTAAGGTTAGTGTTCCATGAAATTGCGCACCAAAATCTTTCATCACATGACCAAAGGCAGTGTCCGCACTATGTTTGGAAATAGACCAACCGTTCATACCCGCCATGCCGTTTAACATATCCATCGCAACGGTGAAATTGTCGGCACGGAAAAATACCCAACCGACCACTACCGCTAAAAACGTCAATAACCCCGCGCCAAATCGCGCCAACTTACCGCCATCTTGCCAACCCATGCGTTGTTTTAAACCGCGCCACGCATGATTTATCACCAAGTACAAACCATGCAAACCGCCCCAAATCACATAAGTCCAGCCCGCGCCATGCCATAAACCACCTAATAACATGGTAATCAGTAGATTCACATAACGCCTGACTTTACCTTTATGGCTGCCACCTAAGGGAATATACAAATAATCACGCAAAAACCGCGATAGCGTCATGTGCCAGCATCGCCAAAATTCAATAATACTCAATGATTTATAAGGTGAATTAAAATTGAGAGGCAAACGCACATTGAACATTAATGACAAACCTATCGCCATGTCGGAATAGCCAGAAAAATCAAAATATAACTGTAGCGAATACGATAACGCACCAAACCACGCTTCAAATAGCATCGGATGCCCACCTGCTTTCACCGCCTCAAAAATCGGCGTGGCATATTCGCCTAAGCTATCAGCCAATAATACTTTTTTAGCCAAGCCCAATACAAAAATGCTCAAGCCTACCGCAATATGCTCCCAATTGACGCGACAGGTTTCGCGGGTACCAAATTGTGGCATCATTTCTTTGTGATGTAGCACAGGACCGGCGATTAAATGCGGAAAATAAGTCACAAACAGCGTGTAATGGACAAAGTTGTATTCTCTGACTTTACCTTGATAGGTATCAACTAAAAACGCCAGCTGCGTAAAGGTGAAAAACGAAATACCCAATGGCAAAAATACCTTCGCCATCATAATGGCAGAGCCTGTCAGCGCATTGAGATTATCGATGAAAAAATTGGCATATTTGAAATACCCCAACAAACTCAAATTGGCAATAATCGCCACGATTAACAGCAGTTTTGCACGCCGACTGCTATGAGCAAGACTATGCCCTATGACATAACCCGCGCCATAATTGAAGGCGATAGAGCCGAGTAGTAAGCCGACAAAACGGGCATCCCACCAACCATAAAAAAATAACGACGCGGCGGCTAACCAAAGTGTTGCTAAATGATGACTGTACCGACCTAGCCCATAAAATCCGAAAATAACAACGGGCAGAAAGGCAAAAATGAAAACGTAAGAATTGAATATCATGAATAAGGTTTAATTATTTTTTATAGTTCCCACGCCAGAGCGGCACTACCATTAAGTTAAGGATAAAAACATGCTGGAGTAACACGCTTTAGCTATTTTCACGGCAATAGCTAAAGCTATTGGACTCCTGTTGTTGCTTAACTTAATGGCAGTGATACCAGAACGGGTGAATGATGTTTTTGCCGATATTATAACTTTAAAGTGAATTTAGGCTTCATTGATAAGCTTTAATCCGGGCGGCAATGCTTCACCAAATAATTGTTTTTCTTCTTTTTCATCCAACTCTTTGACTTGTTCAACCACTTCTAGCCATGAAGTTGGGGCTTTACTGAGCTTTAACTTTTCGATGATTTGTAGCCGTAAATTATCATCAATATCTCGCGCTCTATCGCCGCTCATACGCGCCATTAAAGTGGCAGCAAAACCGATGTGCGGGCTTTTTTTCCAATCCTCAGCTAATACAATCTGCAACCACACACTAACTACTTTGGCTGAAACTACGTTATGACTGCTACCATGAAACGGCACTCGCGCACCAATACGCCCCACTGCCCACCACGTTTGACTGGGTTCAGACGATTTTTCTAAGCGTTTTAATAGCCATTCGCCTAACTGGATTTTTTTATCCACAGGCAGCCGTTCTAAGGTTGCCGATAAGCGCACCATATCATCATAACCACGGGTTTTAATTTGCTTGGCGATGCCTGCTTGTCTGGCGGCGGCGGGATTTAGATATTTGGAAATATCATTAAAAATTTGTTCTTGCGCCTGAACATTTAAACCACCCGCAATGCGCCGCCATGCGATCCACCATTCCGTCCAATTTTGCATTTCATTAACGAACTGTATGCCATGTGCGTATATTTTCCACAGTTGTTCCACGCGCCAATCATCTAATGGATAACCAAACCCCGGTCGTAAACAAAAACCAATCAAACTAAACCAGACGCGCTCATGATGTTCTGAGCGGCGGCGAAATTTCGCGCCGTCTAATAAGGTGGTGAACATGGCTCTTAATAACGGCATTGACCATTCATTACGGTCACTACCTAATATTTTTTCTATGTCCGCGCGTAGATTTTTAACGGCTTTTGGATCAATTTGTTTAGATTTAGAACCGAACACTGCCTGTATTTTTTCCACGACCAGCGGGTAGTGTGACGGTAAACTGGTATCTGCTACTAACCCGCCCCGCGCTTTTTTTCTTATTTGAAATTCGACATTCCAACGTTGCGCCGGATTATTCAC
>NQJH01000068.1 GCA_002256685.1 Methylococcaceae bacterium NSP1-2
AGCGTATACTGAACAATTGATTTGTAACTGGGTACAAGCGCAAGCCCAAAAGCTACAGTTCAGCAAATTAGCATTAGCAGGGGGCGTGTTTGCCAATGTTAAGTTAAATCAACGCTTGTTAGCTTTGCCTGAAATCGACAATATTTATGTGCATCCGAATATGGGTGATGGAGGTCTGGCGACGGGTGCGGCTTATGAAGTGTATTCGCGTTTACAAAATGGTTTGATACCAAAGCTACAGCCGCACGTTTATTTAGGCACAGAAATTAATCGGGAGACTGCGTTAGCCGCGTTGGAAAAATCGGGGCTGGCTTACAGTGAACCTGATAATTTGTCTTATACCGTAGCGAAGTTACTAGCCGCAGGTAAAGTGGTGGCGCGTGCAGCAGGAGGTAAAGTGGTGGCGCGTGCAGCAGGCAAAATGGAATATGGTCCTCGTGCGTTGGGCAATCGCACAGTGATGGCTTCTTGTCAGGATAAAGCGATTAATCAATGGCTGAATGAAAAATTTGCTCGCACTGAATTTATGCCGTTCGCGCCTGTGATTATCGAAGAACAAGCTCAGGCTTATTTTCCTGATTGGCGAGAAGACCATGTTGCGGCACGTTTTATGACGCTCACTTATGATGCCTCGGCTATCGCACAAAAGAATATTCCAGCGGCGGTGCATGTTGATAATACCGCTAGACCACAGGTGATACGTCGCGTCGATAATCCTGATTATTACGATATTATTAACGACTATTATCAATTAACAGGCGTGGCGAGTGTGATTAACACCAGCTTTAATATGCACGAAGAGCCGATTGTCCGCACTGCCGAAGAAGCGATTCAAGCATTTCAGGCGGCTCAATTAGACGCGCTTATTTTGGATAGTTTTTTAATTGAGCAAGCCTCGAATTAAGGGAAGTGGGTTAAATCTGGAGTCAAAAAGCGTTAGCTTTTTGCGATTCGCCAATAGCTAAAGCTATTGGACTCCACATTTTCATCCTGATAGTCTGTTAAATAACAGATTTAACACACTACCGAATTAATTAGTGGGCGTGCTGATCTGCAAAGTTATCAGTTGCAGAAACCAGCGCGTTTATCATCTCATCACCTTGGGCAATATGCCCTGCATTGGGCAAAATAATGTACTCTGCATGAGGCATGGCTTGATGCAGGCGCATTCCCGCTTCGATAGGACAAACTAAATCCAGTCGCCCATGAATAATCACGGTGGGAATGGTTGCTAACAAGTGGCAGTTATCCAGAATTTGATTGTCTTGTATGAAATAACGATGCTTAGCATAATGCAGTTCCATACGCGCTTGCTTGAGCATTTTTTCGCTAACGTGTTCATCGTTAGGCTGGTAATCATTGCCCAATGCGACTTGCGCTCCCCATGCTAACCATTCTTTAGCCACTCGCCGTTGCGTGACTTCGTCTTTATCCCATAGTGCGTTATAACAATCCGCTACTAAATTGCTGTGGTTAGCATTGGGAATACTGGCGACTAAGCGATGCCATTGTTCAGGATAAATACGCCCTGCACCGTCTTTAGCAAACCAATCTAAATCACTCTGCCTTGCTAAGAATACTGCACGAATAATTAACCCCATGACTTTATTGGTATGCTGTTGCGCATAGAGCAATGCCAATGCCGCGCCCCACGAACCACCGAAAACTAGCCATTGTTTGATGTTGAGTTGCGTGCGGATGCGTTCTAAATCCTCACATAAATCTTGGGTAGTATTATGTTCCAGTTCGCCAAACGGGTGCGACAAACCGCAACCGCGTTGATCCAGCAAAATAATATGGTAATGTTCAGGATTAAAAAACTGGCGGTGATGCGGTTTAGTCCCTGAACAAGGACCGCCGTGTAAAAAAACCACAGGAATACCGTCTGGATTACCGCTCTGCTCAACATAAACGCGGTGTTGACTAGCGGTGTCGAGAAAAAAACTGTTAAAGGGAAGAATTTCAGGATAAAGAGTTTTCATATTTACGTTGATTAATGCTGATTTTTAGGCGAAAAAAAAGGAGGGGTTTAAGACCCTCCTTCTTATTCGGATTGGTTGTTAAGCGTGTTGCTTAGAAACCAATACCGAGGTAACCGCCAGCCGTTAAGCCGTTAGTTCTAACACCATCACTGCTGTTGAGTGTTTGGTGGTAACGTGCATCAGCACCGACATACAAGTCTTTCCAGATTTTGTAATCCGCACCTAAACCGAATTGCATACCTGGATTTAATACAGTAATTGCATCAGATGGAGGGCTGATAACGTTAATTTCAAAACCAACTGGAATGATCCAAGGTCTGAAAGAACTGCCTTTCAAAAATTTAATTTTTGGAGACGCGGCTAAAGTGAATTGGTTAACTGTTGCTCTTTGGGTATTGGCACTGACACCAAGACCAGCGATATCAACTGCATTAGCTACACCAATTTGACCAGCAGGTGCATTAGAAATACCGTTGTAGCCTCTTGTACCCAGTTCTTTATAGTCAAACATCAGTTCAGCTAGAACTTCAGTATCGTCCATCAAACCAAACAAATTATTGTTCAGGCTGAAGTCAAAACCTGCACCCATGTACCAAGCGTCTTTATCAGTAATAGGACCATTGAGTGTACCATTACGATCAGCTAAACCAAAAGCCCCAATAGTAGTAGGATCTAAAGTACCACCTCTTGTGGCATTAGCATGAGCATAACCACCACGGAAGAACACCATGTTGTCTTTCGTTTTTTCGATAACTGGGGCAGCTTTAACAGATGCCATCCACTGATCCAACTCTTCAACTTTAGCTGTATCAGCAGCAGGTGCCGCTTGTTGTTGTGATTTTAAAGCAGCTAATTCATCTTGCATTGCACGAACTTGTGCTTCTAAAGCATCAACTTTGCTGTAAGATGGAGCAGCTTGTTGTGATGAATGATGATGTTTTTTGCTTGTTTTATGAGCCATCGCTTGTGGAGAAACTAAAGCTACACCCAGCGTTAACGTTGCTGTAGTAATACCCAGCACTAATTTAGTTTTTTTAAATGTCATTGAGCCCCCTCATGAGGTTGTTATTTTACAAAAATTGGCTTTAATACAACAAAGCTGACTTACGGAAAGCATATTAGCAGTAAAACTAATTCGCCACAAGTTTTAGGAGGATTTTTTTACCGTCAATTAGTCTTTAATTATCAATGAGTAATAATATATGTCGCTTGTAGAGTCTCTATTGTATACAAAAAACAACAAAAATTATTAATAATACAATTTGTCATTTACTTGGATTATCACGCATTCTTTCTGGCTTCTCTGATAGGTTATAATCAAACTATTCTTTTACACAATAGCACGCACAGCAACGCATCTCATGACCACGACTTCAGACATTACTATTATTGGTGGCGGCATTATCGGGCTACTGACGGCTAGAGAATTTATTAAAACAGGGGCAACGGTTACTGTTATCGAAAAAAACTTACTGGGTCAAGAATCATCATGGGCGGGTGGTGGTATTTTATTGCCACTGTATCCGTGGCGACAGGCGGATGCAATTACCCGCTTAGTGCTACAAAGTTTACAGTTGTATCCTCACTTAGCCGTTGACTTACTTAACGATACAGGGATAGACCCTGAATGGAATCCTTGCGGTTTATTAATAACTAAAAATCCAGATATAACCGCTGCTGTTAACTGGTGCGAAAGCAACCATATTGCCTTTCAAGACGCAGATAGCGAGTTTTTTAACGAATTAAACACTGTGCCTGTCAATCCGTTATGGATGCCTAGTATTGCTCAAGCGCGTAATCCACGTTTGGTGAAGTCATTAAAACAATATTTAATTAACCACGGTTGTGATTTGCGTGAACACTGCACATTAACGGCTGTTAGTCATGATAATAAGCGTATTAACTCGATCACCACGAGTAATGGGGCTGTTGCGGTTAATGAACTGATTATCTCAGCAGGGGCATGGACGGGACAATTATTTCAACAGTTTATTGGTACAAACGCGCCCAACATCGCCCCTGTCAAAGGACAAATGGTGTTATTTGATGCCAAACCCGACACATTACGCCATATTGTTTTGGATAATGACCAATATTTAATTCCGCGTTTGGACGGTAAAATTTTGGCAGGTAGCACGGTAGAACACGATGATTTTAATAAAATTCCGTCAAAAGCCGCTCATGACCAACTCACTGATTTTGCGCGTACCTTATTCCCTGTATTAAACGATTATCCCATTATTAAACATTGGGCAGGGCTTAGACCGGGAACCGAACACGGTGTACCTTATATTGGTAGGCACCCTAACATTGCTAATCTAAGCATTAACGCAGGTCATTTTAGAAATGGCTTAGTCATGGGACCTGCTTCTGCTCAATTGCTGGTTGATTTGTTACTCAATCGCCCGACGGCAATTGCACCAGAACCTTATCGCTTAGACCGCCCGTAGCTTGTTAAACGCATAATAACGTTAGGAGTATGTTTTCTAGCCAATAGCTGAAGCTATTGGACTCCTAATTACTGTCTGTGCTTAACTTGATGACATTGATCCCACCACTACGAAAATAAACTCATGAATCTTTATCCCTTATTACGTCCACTGCTATTTTCCCTAGACCCTGAAACTGCTCACGAAGTGACGCTGAAACTATTACAAGCAGGACAAACGACAGGCTTAAACAAATTACTTTATCCAAGCATTGCTGATAAACCCGTCACCGTCATGGGTTTACACTTTAAAAATCCCGTCGGTCTTGCCGCTGGTTTAGATAAAAACGGCGATTATATTGATGCCCTAGCGGCGTTAGGGTTTGGTTTTGTCGAAATCGGCACAGTCACACCGCGACCACAAGCAGGTAATCCCAAACCACGGTTATTTAGATTGCCCGAACATGAAGCGATTATTAACCGCATGGGTTTTAATAATCTGGGCATCGACCATTTACTTGAACAAGTACAACGCAGCCATTACCAAGGTATTTTAGGTATTAATATCGGTAAAAATGCCGATACGCCGATTGAAAATGCCACCGATGACTATTTAATAGGTTTGCGCAAAGCCTACCCATTCGCCAGTTACATCACTATCAACATTTCTTCGCCCAACACCAAAAACTTACGCCAATTACAACAAGGCGATGAAATAAAAAGTTTGCTAGCCGCATTAAAAGCAGAACAACTGACCTTGCAACAGCAACATGGTCGTTATGTGCCGATAGCGGTAAAAATTGCCCCTGATTTAACCGATGAAGAAATTATTCATATTGCTAAGCTATTAATGAAATTTTCCATCGATGCGGTGATTGCCACGAATACAACGATTGCGCGGGATGCGATTGCCAATCACCCATTAGCCAATGAAGCGGGTGGTTTGAGTGGTGCGCCTGTTAAAGATAAATCGACGCGAGTGGTGCGCGGTTTAGCGGCTGAATTCAATGGCAAACTGCCAATTATCGCCGCTGGTGGGATTTTAACGGCGGAGAATGCGCAAGAAAAATTAACTGCTGGGGCAAGTTTAGTGCAGATTTATAGCGGCTTGATTTATCGTGGTCCAGAGTTAATAGCGGATATTGTTAAATCACTATAACTATCGGAGTCCAAAACATGTTTTGGACTCCAGCATCTTTACTGCCCCGCAATCGACATTTGTTCCACCAATATCGACCCCGTGCGAACATTGCCGCGATAATCCACATCATTACCAATCGCAACGATATTTTTAAACATGGTTTTCAAATTACCCGCAATAGTAATTTCCTCAACAGGGTATTGAATCACGCCATTTTCTACCCAAAAACCTGCCGCGCCGCGTGAATAATCACCCGTCACCATATTAACCCCCTGCCCCATTAACTCAGTGACTAATAAGCCTGTGTTCATCTGACTTAACAAGGCTTCAAAATCCAAATCACTCGGTGTAATGGTTAAATTATGCACACCGCCCGCATTACCCGTACTGCGTAATCCTAATTTACGCGCTGAATAAGTGCTTAACACATAGCCGCGTAAAATACCGTCTTTAACAATATCACGCGCTTGTGTTGCCACGCCTTCGCCATCATAAATCGAACTGCCTAACGCACCCAATAAATGCGGCTGTTCATAAACATGAATAAACTCAGGAAAAATCTGAGTGTCCAACGCATTCAATAAAAATGAGGACTTACGGTATAAATTACCGCCACTGACCGCACCGATTAACGAACCCAACAAACTCGCTGCCATTTCAGCACTATATAACACAGGGCATTGGCGCGTGGTTAATGACTGTGCGCCTAACCGCCGCAACGTGCGTTCTGCCGCTTTTTTGCCGACTTCAATTGCAGATTCTAAGCACTGCGCGTTTCTTGCCACGCTATACCAATAATCGCGCTGCATACTGTCGCCACGTTGCCCTAATACCGAACAACTTAACGAATGACGGGTAGACAATCGTCCTTGCAAAAAGTCCAAGCTATTACCAAACACGCTAATGCCTTGATGACTATTCACGGTCGCGCCTTCGGAATTCGTAATTTCAGCATCATAAAACCGCGCCGCATTTTCGCATTCAATGGCTAAGGCGATAGCTTCATCCGCACTAATTCCCCACGGATGATATAAATCCAAATCAGGAAATTCGGTGGCTAATAAATCTTTATCTGGCAGACCTGCGTATTCGTCAGCACTGGTATAACGGGCAATACTACACGCCGCGCTCACGGTTTCTTTAATGGATGCAGGTGATAAATCGGTACTACTGGCTGAGCCTTTACACTGCCCAAAATACACCGTAACCCCCAAGTTCTGGCTACAATCATGCTCAATAGTTTCCACCTCGCCTAATCGAGCGGTGACTGACAAACCATCTTGCAAACCAAGCCCCGCCTCCGCCGCCGTCGCGCCTTGTCGTTTCGCTTCGTCCAATATCTCTTGAACGCTATTTTTTAACTTATTCATTAATTCTGGATTCTGCACGGTGTTCTCTGTGTTAGTTAAAGTGTCGTAGCCCGTCATGATAGCAATATCATCAACGGCTTTCATGGCTTTTTAAGCAATTGCCACACTACCATTAAATTTAGAACTAAGGTTAGTCAGGTACTTTACAATATCTACCTTAAAAACCACTGCTAGGAATGACTATGAATGACACGCCGCCGATTATTTTGGCTTCTGCTTCACCGCGCCGCAAAGAATTATTGGATCAGATAGGCGTTCGCTATACGGTTTATGCGGTGGATATTGATGAAACGCCGTTAATGAATGAATCACCGTTGGCTTATGTGCAACGGGTAGCGGCGGAAAAATCGGCTGCCTGTGTGGTAAAATTACAAACTACGCAATTGGTGTTAGCGGCGGATACGACGGTGGTGTTGGGTGATGTCATTATGGGTAAGCCTAAGGATGAAGCCGACGCACTGGCAATGTTGCGACAGTTATCAGGTAAAACCCATCAAGTGTATAGCGCAATTTCACTACGCGGACAGGAACACGCTCAGGCAATCAGTATTACCGATGTCACTTTCAAGGCATTGACTGATTTGGAAATTCTCGCCTATTGGCACAGCGGTGAGCCACTGGATAAGGCGGGGGCTTATGCGATTCAAGGCAAAGGCAGTGTGTTTGTCACGGCGATTAATGGTAGTTTTTCGGGAGTGGTGGGTTTGCCGTTGTTTGAAACTGCTCAGCTTTTGCGTCAACAAGGTGTAGACGTGTAGAAACATACGGCGCGGCGCACCGTCACTGCATTCCCACGCGGCGCGTGGGAACGAGAAATCGCCTAACCCAACTTACAATAATTATAAAAATAATATCATGAGCGAAGAAATTTTAATCAACATTACCCCACCTGAAACCCGCGTTGCTGTCATTGAAAATGGCGTGTTGCAAGAGCTGATTATTGAACGCAGTCGTGAACGGGGCTTGGTCGGTAATATTTATAAAGGTGAAGTATGTCGTGTACTTCCTGGAATGCAGGCGGCGTTTGTTGATATTGGTTTACCCAGAGCGGCGTTTTTGCATTTGTCGGATTTATCCACTCAAGAGCTGGAAAGAACGGGTTCAGAAAATATCGAGCATTATTTGCATGAAGGGCAGCATATTATTGTGCAGGTGGTGAAAGACCCGCTAGGCACAAAAGGAGCGCGGCTCACTACCGATATATCAATTCCTTCGCGCTTTCAAGTGTATATGCCTTATGCCAATATTTCCACGAGTGCGGCGGTTTTATTGCCAGAACAGCGGCGGAATGTGTGGAAGAAGAGATTCTTATCGCTGATATGCTATTTTTGTTGAAATTATGGGAATCCATTTCAGAAAAAATTGCCACCACCAAAGCTAAGTCCTTTATTCATAAAGATTTACCACTGAGTGTTAGAACCTTACGCGATTTATATAAAGAGGGCTTGGAAAGAATTCGTGTGGATTCTAAGGAAACTTATCTTAAATTATTAGAGTTTGCCGAGGTGTTTGTTCCAGAAATCGTCCCCATTATTGAACATTACACGGGTGAATGCCCTGTGTTTGATATTTACAATGTCGAAGATGAAATTAAAAAAGCCTTGGAACGCAAGGTTAAATTAAAATCGGGCGGACATTTAGTATTTGACCAAACCGAAGCCATGACCACCGTG
>NQJH01000069.1 GCA_002256685.1 Methylococcaceae bacterium NSP1-2
CTTTACAGGCGAGACGATACATATTCGCCGTTGGACCGCCTAAGTCGGAAATATGCCCTGTGAAGTTTGGCGAGGTATCGCGTATCGCTTCAATTTCTTTAATAATGGAATCTTCGGAGCGGCTTTGAATAATGCGCCCTTCGTGTTCGGTAATCGAACAAAACGTACAGCCACCAAAACAGCCGCGCATGATATTGACTGAGTGTTGAATCATTTCAAAGGCGGGAACATTGGCTGTGCCATATTCTTTATGCGGTACGCGCGAGTAGGGCAGGTCAAACACGCCATCCATTTCTTTGGTGGTCAAAGGAATTGGCGGCGGATTCACCCACAGTTGCCGATTGCCGTGTTGCTGAATGAGTGGACGTGCATTACCCGGATTGGTTTCACCGTGCATGACGCGTGAGGCGTGAGCGTAAAGAATGGGATCATCTTTAACAGCTTCATAAGCGGGTAGGCGAATGACGGTTTTAGCGCGTAGTACTCGAATGGTGGGGGCGATTTTAATCGTACCTTCTTCAGGTGCGGATAAATCCGCACCTACACTTTTGTCACAAGCAGGTTCTTCCTGATACGGATTTTGTGGCTGTTGTACTGCACCGACTTTATCAACATCGGTGGAATCTTTTATCGCATAACCTTCGGGTATTTGCTTAACAAAATGCACCGTGCCGCGTATGTCGGTTAATTCAGTGATTTTTTCGCCATTGGCTAAACGGTGAGCGATTTCAACGATTTGCCGTTCCGCATTGCCATAGACTAATAAATCAGCTTTGGAGTCGAGTAATACCGATTTACGCACGGTGTCTGACCAATAATCATAATGGGCAATGCGGCGTAAACTGGCTTCGATACCACCTATAATGATGCCAACATCTTTGTAGGCTTCACGGCAACGGTGCGAATAGACATTCACCGCGCGGTCTGGACGTTTTCCTGCTGCGCCATCGGGTGTGTACGCATCATTGGAGCGAATTTTTTTATCGGAGGTATAGCGATTAACCATCGAATCCATGTTGCCACCTGTGACACCAAAAAATAGATTCGGACGACCGAGTTTTTTAAAATCACTGGCGTTTGTCCAATCGGGCTGGGAGATAATACCGACGCGAAAGCCTTGGGTTTCCAATAAGCGACCAATTAACGCCATGCCAAAACTGGGGTGATCGATATAAGCATCGCCTGTGACGAGAATGATGTCACAGCTGTCCCAGCCGAGTTCATCCATTTCTGCTTTGCTCATAGGTAAAACGGGCGCGATACCAAAACGCTTTGCCCAATACGGGCGGTAACTAAATAGATTGGGTGCGGGGATCATAGAAAAACTTCAAAAATAACAATAAATGATAACAATAAGTTTAAATTGTACACTGCTCGTTGGATAAACTTTGCATAAATTTGTTACAAGACAATTACTTAATATGTTTACGGTAGGAAAAACGAATTAAATCGGAGCTATTTTATATAGTCTGAAAATAGTTTGTTGTTGAGCATAACAAGTTAATTTCTTGTAATATATCTGTATGTAATAACAAAGCTATATCACTAAAGCAACGGATACTCATTATGACGATTAAAAAAGTTCAACCTGATAAACATAAACTCGACCAAATTGTCACTGAGGCGCGTCGTAATCAAGAATTAAGAGAGCAATCTTATCGTGGTCAGGCTCTTAAGCTGTATCCGTGGATATGTGGACGCTGTGCGCGGGAATTTACGCATAAAACGATTACTGAATTAACGGTACATCATAAAAATCATAACCACGATGATAATCCATCTGATGGCAGTAATTGGGAGTTATTATGTCTTTATTGTCACGATAATGAACATTCACGCTATGAGGAAACGCGTTTTGGCAGTGCGAAAGCCAGTAAATCCAGTAGCCCTGAGGCAACACATAATCCGTTTGCCGACCTTAAAAGTTTATTGAGCAGTAAAAAATAAATCGGCAGTGCATAAATACCAGTGATGTGTGCATTGTAGAGACGTTGCAATGCAACGTCTTTACAAAGAATCAATACCCAGATTAGCCAGTGTGTCGGCTCTGTCATTGCCTTTATCGCCCGAATGACCTTTTACCCATTTCCATTCGATGTCATGTTGGGCAATGGCAGTATCTAAACGTTGCCATAAATCAACATTTTTAACAGGATGTCTCGCTGCTGTTTTCCAAGCGCGTTTTTTCCAGTTGGGCATCCATTCGGTAATGCCTTTTAACACATAGCTGGAATCGCTATAAAGTTGTACGGAACAGGGTTTTGTTAAGGCTTCTAAGGCTTGTATGGCAGCCATTAACTCCATACGATTATTCGTGGTGTCTTTATCACCACCGCAGAGTTCTTTAACTTTACCTTTATAACTGAGAATAACACCCCAGCCGCCTATGCCTGGATTGCCCCGACACGCCCCATCGGTATAAATAATGACAGTTTCAATCATGTTTTTCTGATCGTATAGATGAATTAAGGGTATTAGCTAGCACTAAGGAATGATGCTCGTTTTTCACGGGTGTTAAGGGAATTAATTGATAACGGCGTTTTATGGCTTTTATTGCATAAGCGGTGGCAAAAAATGAGTGACTTTGGGTGATGAATTTACCTTGCTTAGAATGAATACTATCTAAACCAAATTCCGAAGAGCTGGTTACTTCAAAATTTAATAGTTTTAACCAATCCAAAATTCTGGCACGCGACATAAAATGCCCCGACCATGAATCAGCCATTTTTTTATCCCACAAATACTGATACCGCACCCATAGACTCCACGGATTAAAATTTAATACGACTAATAAACCTTCAGGTTTTAACACCCGCTCCACCTCGCGCATGGTTTGAAAACGATGGGCATCAAATTCTAATAAATGCGGCAAAATCACCATATCAACGCTGTCACTTTGTAACGGCAGATGATGCGCTTTCGCCTGAATTTTTCGTGTCGCTTCATAGCCCAATTTTTTGGCATCGAGTACGGTATAATTTTGGTATAAAGTGCAGTCAATAAATTCATTTTCCCAGCCTAAACCACCAATTTGTAGCACAATTTGCTGGCAACTAACGGTAATAGAACGCCGTAAATAATCGGCTTCTAGCTGTTGTAACAACTTACCTCTAGGTGTTTGATACCAAGAAAATAAAAAGTTTCGTTTCATCAATTCACCCAGTAAGTAATCATGTTAATGATTTTCGGTAAAAACATCGCTATAATCGAAGCAATTCAAATATATTTGCAAGGGTTTAAAGATAATGTATGTTAATTTTAACAGGTCAGCTAATTTTTTATTAATTTCCATATCTTTGATTGTTGTCGGTTGTGCCGAAACACCCAAAGCACCGATAAGCTACAATGATCGCTCGCCAATTTCATTCTCTCAGACCACTAAACCAGAACCGAGCAAACTTAGCAATCGGTTAAAAACAGCACAATCTCACAAAAATACTGTTTGGGAGCGTTTATTGTCGCTGTATTCCTTACCTGAAATTGACAATGATCGCGTAGAACGTCAATTAAATTGGTATTTGGATCACCCTGCCTATATTGCCAGAATTCAGCAACGTGCAGAGCCTTATTTACATCTTATTCTCGATGAAATCGAAGCCAACAATATTCCGGGTGAACTGGCTTTATTACCTGTCGTTGAAAGTGCTTTTATACCCGATGCGTATTCAAAAGCTGATGCGTCAGGACTTTGGCAGTTTATTCCCGACACAGGAAAACTGTATGGTCTTGAACAAACGTCATGGTATGACGGTCGCCGTGACATTCTCGATTCAACTAGCCTCCTACAACTGGGGCAAGGGCAATGTCTGGAAAGCCATTGAAAAAAATGAAAACATGAGCTTACCTACGGATTATTGGTCATTAGACATGCCCAAGGAAACCGCAGATTATGTTCCACGCCTCATTGCCATCGCAAAATTATTTGCTAATGCCGACGCATACGGTATTCATTTAAACCATATTCCAAATAAACCGTATCTTGAAGTCGTTGACATTGATTCACCGCTGGATTTGCAAAAAGCAGCAGAATTAGCCAGTATGCCGCTGGATAAATTCATGAAATTAAATCCCGGCTTTAACCGTGCCAGTACCTCACCTGACGGACCACATCGTTTATTAGTTCCCGTTGAAAAAGTGGCCTCATTTAAAACCAGTTTGGCGCAACTTCCCTTTGAAGAACGTGTCGATCAAACTCAAATCGTTAGAGAACAAGAAGAACGCGCTCGTCGTGAAGAACAAGTGTTAGCACGAGCAGAACAAAAACAAGAAAGAGCCGTAGCGGTGGCGTATTCACGCCAAAAACAGGTGCAAGGAATTCCTGCTAAATACAAAGTTAAATCAGGCGAAACTTTAACTGCTATTGCCGCCAGAAATAACACCACTGTTCAAGCACTGCTTAAAGCCAACCCTTCAACTGGAAAAGAAGTGCGTTCAGGCGTGGTTTTAAAAATGCCTTCCAGCAGCAAAAAAGCTGAACCCATTCAGTGGACAGCCAAAGCCTCTAAAAACAAAGCTGACAATGTCCAAGTGGCTATGGCTAGCACAAAAAAATCTTCTTTAACAACAGCGCGTAATTCACAAACCTTGTCTGTCGTGAGTAGCAAAAAACCATCAGACAAAACTTTAAAAGTAGCACTGGCTTCGAGCAAGAAACCAACAGCTGATAAGAAAGCAAACAGTAGCTTAGTATCGCGTTTGGCAACCAACAAATCACAAAATTATCGAAAAGCTAGCATGGTTATTGCAACAAAATCAGATGTGACTAAAAGTACTCGCACAGGTAAAAAACTTAAAAAGGTTTAGTTTTTTGAATAGCCCACGGTTCACCGTGGGCTATGTTCCGCTTCCTAGTCCAAATCCGTTTTATGTGTGCGACGGCGATACGCTTTAATTGCAGGCATAAACATCAACACTACCCCCACAACACCTAACAATAACGGCCAAGCTATCGGCTGATTCCATTGTTGTCTTTTTTCAGTTCTGGTCGCTACATCAATGCGAGTATATTTAAGCTGGTTGTTTGCCATCAAATTAGGTTTTATATTTTTATACCAACCATGAAACAGCAAAAAATTCTTCGGATGAAAGCCAAATAACCACGGCACATCATGACGGGCTATTTCTTGTAATTGCTGAATTAATTGGTAACGTTGTTCGCTGTTATCCATATTCCGCATTTGTTCAAATAAGCGGTCAAATTCTGGATTTTGATAATTACTGGAATTTTCGCCACCGTATTTTGTTTTACCATGAGGTCCATAGAATAAAAACAAAAAGTTCTCTGGGTCTGGATAATCTGCATTCCAACCCAAAAAGAATAATTGCGCATTACCAATGCGTAGTTTTTCTTGAAAGCGATTGTAATCGGTCGCGCGAACCACCAGCTGAATGCCCAGTTTTTCAAATTGTTTACGATACCAATTCATGCGTGGACGGTCGTCAACATTGACGGCGGTGGTATCAAAATACAAAATTAATGGTTCTTTAGTTTTCGGGTCTATACCGCCTGCGTAACCTGCTTCGGTCATTAGCTGTTTAGCCTCGCTGATATTTTTACGCTGGGCTTTGCCATCTTGCCAGTTATAAACATAAGGGTTTATACCTTCTTTGCCTTCGGCAAAACCATAAATACTTGGCGGTAACACCCCTTGAGCCGCAACGCCACGTCCATTCATAAAAATGGCAATATATTCTTCAAAATCAACGGCTATAGCAATAGCCTGCCGTAGTTTTCTGGCTTGCTCACTGCTACCGCCTACGGTGGTATCGAGCATATTAAAACCGAGGTAATAGCTAGATGTAGTGACAGCAGTTTGTAATTGAATGCCTTTTTCCTGCATCGCTTCGGTGAGTCGCGCACCACCACTACCCGTAAATTGAATGGCTTGGTCAAAACTGTCGGAGGCAATAGCTGACTGATCGTAATAGCCTTGTAAAAATTTAGTCCAATAGGGAATGGTTTCTTTTTCCAGCATAAAAACCACTTTGTCGATAAATGGCAAGGGTTTTCCTGCGTCTTGTAACAAGCCTTTGGCAAGGTCATCGGCTTCGCCTTCGCTAGGATAAGTTTCATCATGAAACAACGGATTTTTTAACAAAATCATGCGCCGATTAGGATTGTTTTCAGCTAATAGATAAGGTCCTGTGCCAATAGGAAACCAGTCTAAGGTGATATTTTTATCGGCTAAACCCGTTTGATCGTAAAACACATCGGCTTCCCACGGCATGGGTGAGAAAAATGGCATCGCTAGCCAAAATATAAATTGTGGGTATTTACCTTTAATACGCACCCGATAGGAATAACGATTGATTACTTGTACGCCTGTTAGCGGCTGATTTTTCAGTGTCGCTTTCGGTTGATTCGCCACTTGTTTGGAAAATTCATCAAAACCGACGATATAATTTTTCATCAGTTCGGCAATCGGCGATTGTAGTTTAGGATAGGCTAATCGTTTGATTTGATACACATAATCATCGGCTATCAGTTCGCGTGAACCGGTTTCTTTAAAATCAGTTAAGTTATGCAGTGGCTGTATTTGCGCGGGGCTTAATTGATGATAAAGATAGTCTCCTGCGGCATTTTTGGCTAATGCAGGGTGCGGTTGATAGGCAGTTTTCGGTTTAATATCGATGAGGTAATCAGTAAAGGCGATGTCACTGTCCTGTACAGGCGGCTCTAGCGGTTCGCCTTTAGCATTCAAATACTGAATATCAGGCATTTTAGTTGCCGTTAATGGCACGAGTTGATAGGGTCTTTTCAAATAATGGTATTGAAACGGCGGCTCATAAATTTGCCCGATAATCGCATATTCGTTGGAACTGTACGCTGCGGCAGGTTCTAAATGTTTCGGACGTTCAGTAAACGATTCATATAAAACCGAGCGATTGCCCTCGTCTTCTGTGTAAGGATTATTGAGTTGTGTTGCTTGACATGCGGTATGGGGAAATAAAACAATCAGCGATACACAGAGTAGTAAGGGGGCTTTGTAGACTTGCATTTTATTATCATGATGAGGAAGAAATAACAGGACTCAGTCAAAAACAAACAACCGTACAGTCTCAGCTTACACTAATACGATTTCACATTAGTGTAGGTGCGAATTCATTCGCATTGTGTGGATAAATCCGCACCTACAGCACGATAATAATCCTTAACTTAATGGTAGTGAGGCAAAAGCCTATGTTTCTACCTGATTAATCTGATAACAAAGTTAGGAATGTTGTTTTTTTGTTTTTGTGCCAGTTGTCACCGCAGAAGAGCTTGAACTTTTCGATTTAGGCAGCGATTTCTTGGTTTTTTGTGTTGTTGATTTATCAGCTGGCACCGTTTTTTGGAGTGTTGCTAAATTAGCAGACCTACCCTCTAAGTGATTCAAATCAACGAGAGGATTAGGCGCAAACAATTCGATATGTGGATGTGGCGTTGTCGGTTTGATGGGTTTATAAACTTTAGTGACTGGCAAATTTGTTGTGGATTTAGTCGTAACGGGTTTAACTGGCAAAGCCGTTGATTTTCCCATTAAATTGGCAAGCACCTTAGGGTCGTCTGAGGCAAATACTTGCGTGTGAGACAGTGGCTTAGTAACAGGCTTAGGGCTTCTTGATGTTGCTACCAAGGTTGCCGTTGTTGGTTTAAATACCGGTGGTGGTGCTAATCTAGCAATGATGGGCTTTGGAGCTGCTAATGTTGCCGCTACTGGGGTAGCTTTGACAAACTGTTTAGGCGCAGAGGAGAGGGGTAAATTTGCTGTTTTACCGGTTAAATGCGCAATAGCGACAGGATCATCGGAAGCAAATAATTGTGCATCAGCGGCTGTCTTAAGATGTTCGGCTATTTTGTTGTTATTGGTAGCTGTTGTAATCATTTGCGTTTGCAACACTCTATCCGTTTGCGCTACTTTATTGATTAACTGCGTACATTCGGTAATATCTTTTTCAGACATTTGGCGTTGGCGAGTTATGCTGGTCTTTCGTACGTTTTTATTTTTTTTATGACTATCCGTCGCGTTTTTTTGTGCTGATTTTGATTGTACTGTAGCAGCTACGCTGATATTGACAACGCAAGCTAGACTAACCAATAACAATGCCGTGAACAACTTACCTCTTTTCATACTCTTGTGCCTCTGTTTAATCGTTTGGCAGCTTAAAAAAAGCGAACAACGCGGGTGAGTGGACTTACAAAAAATTACTCGATAGGAAATTTTTAACACATCGATTTTTTGTAACACTTGCCATTATACGATGTTGCATTATCAAAGGTTAAACATACAGGATTTTAATCAATAAAAAAACATTTTCTGTATATCCGCTATAAACCAAATTCAAACAGCAAGCGAATGGACGCATAAAGCACCAAGCCTATTGCCAAAAAATAGACGCTGTACAACAACGGCTTTGCTATAAACGCTTGCAACACTGTTTTAGGTTTAGTTTGCAAATAAAGAGCGCGTTGCGTAATAAACCGCTGTTGTTGATAAGTATTTAATAAAGTTTGCGCTGTTGCCAATTCGGTCTCATCCCTGAGCCACAAGGCAGGCATGGAAACCCCCCAATTACCTGCGGGGGTTTCATAAAAATCGATGTCCTGTTCGGTGAGCAGTTCGCGTATTTCGTCTGCTTCATCATCAGGTACACCGCGCAGGGAAAATAATAGTATGCTCATAATCGCCGGTGTGAGTTATTTATTGCTTTCAAAAAGTGCATTATACGCAAAAAATCCCGCGCAAATAGCGGCAATCATAATAACCGATTCCATCGAAAATAAACCCAAACCCGCTACCACAGGACCAGGACAATAACCGCTCAACCCCCAACCCACGCCAAAAATGACACCACCAAAAATGAGCGGCTTATCAATTACCGTTTTTTTAGACCATTGAAAACTCTCACCAAATAACGGTACAGCGCGTTTACGAATCCATTTAAACGACACCAGTGCGACTGACAATGCACCGACCATAACAAAAATTAAACTAGGGTCAAAGTGACCTGTTATGTCCAAAAAATTCAGCACTTTATTGGGATTAATCATCTGTGACAAGGATAAGCCAATGCCGAAAATAATACCTGATAACAACGCAATTAAATTAGTTTTCATGCCGCAAGCTCCAATACATGACGAATAACGTACACCGTTAGCATACCTGAAAGCATAAACGCACCGGTCGCCACCAAAGAACGCAGCGATAAATTAGCCAGTCCACACACGCCATGTCCGCTGATACAACCATTCGCCATCCGCGCCCCAAAACCCACTAAAAAACCACCGATAACCAGCAACGGTAACGGATAATTTTGTCGTGGAACATTAAAATCAGGTACGCCCATGTTAAACAGCAACGCGCCCAACACTAAGCCTACTAGAAATAATAACCGCCAGAGTCGATCATTTTTCGGTGCAAAAAATAGCCCATTCAAAATACCACTAACCCCTGCAATGCGCCCGTTAAATAATAAAAGTACCGTGACGCTGATACCAATCAACGCCCCACCTGCTAATGCCGAAATTGGCGTAAAATTTTCCAAAATAGTCTCTCCTAGTGTGTGTAGGGTACGCATCGTGCAAATCGCCGAGGTTTTAAAAACCTCGGCGATTTGAGCTGCGTATCTGTATAAAGTGATTAGTATATTATGAAACGCTACTATACGATACACTTAGTTAATAGCAGTAAAACCTTACACCCGCTACAATAACCTCCGTTATCAACTGCCCACAAAGTAAAGCTATGGATGTTATTGCCCGTATTGCCCAAGAATTAGCTGTTAGGTCTCAACAAGTCAGTGCCACTGTCGCACTGCTCGATGAAGGCGCGACCGTGCCGTTTATTGCCCGTTACCGCAAAGAAGTCACCGGTAATTTAGACGATACCCAACTGAGATTTTTAGCAGAACGTTTAAGCTATTTGCGTGAACTCAATGACCGCCGTGAAACGGTGTTAAACAACATTACCAGTCAAGGCAAACTCACCCCCGAATTGCAACAAGCCATTAACAATGCTGACACTAAAACCCTGCTAGAAGATTTGTATTTGCCGTACAAACCTAAACGCCGCACTAAAGCACAGATTGCCAGAGAAGCAGGGCTACAGCCACTTGCTGATACTTTATTAGCTGACCGTAGTCTAGTACCCGAACAAATTGCAGCTCAGTTTATTGACGCTGAAAAAGGCATAGTCGATACCGCGAGTGCCTTAGAAGGTGCGCGGCAAATCATCATGGAACAAGTGGCTGAAAATGCCGAAGTTTTGACTGAACTGCGAGAACGTGTTTGGCAACAAGGCATTGTTCATGCCACGGTGGTTGCAGGTAAAGAAGCGGAAGCGGCAAAATTCAAAGATTATTTTGATTACGCTGAAGCAATACACAAAATTCCTTCACACCGTGCCTTAGCCTTACTGCGTGGGCGTAATGAAGATTTATTACAACTCACGTTAAAACCGGCTGTCGATGAACAACTAGCGCATGAACAATGCGCTCAAGTAGTTAGTCGTCATTTACACATCAAAGACACTGCCAAACCTGCCGATGCGTGGCTGTCAGAAACGGCGCGGTTAGCGTGGAAAATTAAATTATTCACCCGCATTGATGTGGATTTAAAACTCAAATTACGCGAAGCGGCTGAACTGGAATCGATCCGCGTTTTTGCCAGTAATTTAAAAGATTTATTATTAGCCGCACCCGCTGGCGCGAAAACCACAATGGGTTTAGACCCAGGCATTCGCACAGGCGTAAAAGTGGCTGTTGTTGATGCAACAGGAAAATTATTAGACACCACTACCATTTATCCGCACCCACCACGTCAACAATGGCATGAATCCATTGCGACACTGGCAAAACTGATTAAACAACATCAAGTGCAATTAGTCAGCATCGGTAACGGCACAGGTTCGCGCGAAACCGATACGCTGGTTGCCGATGTGATGAAACAATACAGCGATTTAAAATTTACTAAAATCACCGTATCGGAAGCAGGCGCGTCGGTTTATTCAGCGTCCGAACTTGCGGCAAAAGAATTTCCCGATTTAGATGTATCACTGCGTGGTGCAGTATCTATCGCTAGACGTTTGCAAGACCCGTTAGCCGAATTGGTTAAAATTGATCCAAAATCCATTGGTGTCGGTCAATATCAACACGATGTTAATCAAGTGCAGTTAGCTCGCGGACTCGATGCTGTCGTTGAAGATTGCGTAAATGCGGTCGGTGTTGATGTCAATACGGCTTCAGTCGCGTTACTGAAACAAGTATCGGGTTTATCAGCGAGTGTCAGTGAAAATATAGTTGCCTTTCGTAACGAAAACGGCGCGTTTAAAAATCGCAAGCAACTGAAAAAAGTGCCGCGTTTAGGTGATAAAGCCTACGAACAAGCGGCAGGTTTTTTGCGTGTTA
>NQJH01000070.1 GCA_002256685.1 Methylococcaceae bacterium NSP1-2
TGGGAAATAAAACCACCTAATGCGAGTAATCCTAAGCCCATCAATAAGCGATTGCCCGTTGCAAATCCGAGTAGCAAAATTAGCAGTGCCGTTGCCATGCCATGTGCGACAAACGACAAGACTCCAAGCAATAAAGCCGCGCCGATGGCTATTATGCCAATATGACTATTTAGCTGGATTGTTTCTCTATCCAACAGGTGTTTTACTACCGATAAAAACGTGAGGGTTACTAATGTCGTGCTAATAATCGGTGCATGAAGCATAAACCAGCTTGGTTCAGTGTGTGTCCACATATCCCATAACTCATGACCGAAAAAAGTCAGGGTTTCAATCTGCAATAAGGCTAAAGCCAAACCATAACCAATCGGTCGCCAGAGTGTGCCATGCTTTGCCCAATACCATTCATTTGTCCAAATGATGGCAAAACCGACCGCCGCGATACACGATGCAAAACCAACTATGTCTAAGCGAAACAAGGCAAACGCCAATGCCAACATTGCACTCCAGCTAGTGAGGACTCGATGAATGAAGTTGGGAATGAGGATTGCCAATAATGCTTGAAATGCAAACACGATAAAATAGACAATGAATGACTCGGTTTTGAATGCGTCAAACAAACCGAAAATAAATAAGCCTTGTCCTGCCATACCGACTGCCAAACCGAACTGGTTAGCAAAATCATTGTGTTGTGCCGTGCGAAAGATGACGAATGCCGCCACACAGCACACTATGCCAAATAGTAACGATGTTACGGGGCTGTCTAGCACCCACTCAAAGCCAACGCTAACAAAGCCAAATAAAAATAATGCACCAATCCAACCCGCCACACCCAGCATTACCCGCACATACCAAGGTGAGGCTAAATCGCTAGCAGGTGGCAACTCGCCTATCACTAAGCCTTGTTGTTGCAATTGTTGCCATAGTTGTTGTGTTGTTAGCGTACTCATGCTGTTTTCTCCGCATTAACCACTGACTTCAACCAAAAACCGCCAGCGGCTGACAGTCCGATAACGACAAAGCCGATAAATAGAAAAGAACTACCGTCATCATGCTCCAGCATTAGCTTCGATAACCAGACGGTGATAAAAATAATGCCACTCAGCACACCGCCCGCCAATATGAATACATCCAGCAACATATAGCGATAAATGAGGTAAGCAACCACCATCCAAACCAAATAAACCAGCACCGCGTTTATGTTGCCATGCTCATTAAAATCCACTATTGCCCATATCGCTAGAGACGTAATCAAGCTACCACTGGCAACCGCTAGAATGCGTACTGACCAACGTTCACAGAGCCAACTCACACCACTATGCGCGGCGAATTCCCAAATACACAAAGCAGTCGTATTTAAAATAAATAACGCCCACATGATTTGTTCAGTATCAAATAAAAAACCAAACCAGCCGCCAAAGGTTTGGTAATAAAAAATGGCGGCGAGATTAATTAATCCCAGCCAGAACAACCATAATGCACCAAAACGACTAACAGCCACCCAAGGCAATACGGCAATCGCCCAGACTGCGAATAATTCATAAGTATCCGCCCCTGTCTGATACGTTTGCCCGACCAATGCCAACAATGCGCCGACCAGCAAGGTAGCAAATAATAAGGATGCTTGAGCTGTCAAACGGTTGGAATCAAGCCGCCAGTACAATACAAGGCTGGCGATAATTAATAGCTCTACCAAACCGAATTTGGCAAATAGCCCCATTGCTTGCCAGTTATACGCAAAAAAGAAAATGACAGCGGTCGCGCAAAATATCGCACTCAACCATAAGGTCAACTGATTAAAAAAACGATGCCAATCAGCTCGACTAGGACGTAGACCCGCCAAACGTAAAGCCGTCGGGAGCGCGTCAGCTTGCAAACGCCCCTGCTCTATCCATTCCAGAATTTCTGTGCGATTTTCGTTCATACTCGTAGTCCTTTTTGCTGACTGATAAGGATGTTCATCATGCTTATGTAGGTGCGGATTTATCCGCACTGCGCGAATCTGTCGCGCCTACACACTATACTTTTCGTGCCTTTCGTATTTTTCGTGGATAAAAATAAACGCTAGCGATTATTTAATAACAAGCCGATTAAACGTCCGTGCATTGTGTTTTTTTAAATCCTTCAAAAAAGTTTGGAATTCAATTTGATACTGTTCTTCAAGCCAGATGGCTTGTTGTCTTAAATACTTTAGCGTAAAAAAAGGCGCGTCTTCGTTAAAAGCAAAACCAATGACATTGCCTCGGTCTTGAACGGGTAGAAATAAAACCCGCTGTTTAAAAATGTGGTTTAACCATTCACTGCATTCAAGGTATAAGGGATTATCATCACCGCCCCATAAATTAACCACCAAAATACCGTCTTTTTTTAATAAGTCTTTACAGGCAGTAAAAAAAGCTTCATTAGCAATGGAAGCCGCTATGTTTTCATGATCGAAGGCATCAACCATTAATAGGCTGTAACGCTCGGCGTGTGATTCACACCGTTGCCGGACATACTCGCCACCATCGTCAATAATAATTTTTAAACGCGGGTCTAAAGGCAGTCCAAAATGGCTACGCGCAATTTTTACCACACTTTTTCGGCATTCGATGACTTTTAAACGACAGTCTGAAAAATGTTGCAATAAATATTTGCTCAATGAACCCCCGCCTAAGCCAATCAGCAACGCTTCATCGATTAAATCAGGTTTAAATAACAGCCAACTGGTCATGGCTCGCACATAACTGAGTTCCAGTTTATGCGGGTCAGACAATGACATACTGCTTTGTCGAGGCGAAGAACCAAAATGCAATGATCTAACGCCTTTTTCTTCGACCACTTCCAAAATGCCATCATCATCGTGGCTTTGATAAATTAGCAATCCATCATATTTGTACATAAAAAACATCAGTTAGTAGGTTACGGTACATTATTATACCTTAGAGCAGAAATTCAGTATTAACCTAACAAGCCGCCAGCATTCGATAAAACCTACGGTATACTCGCATTTACTATTCATTCTCAGGGACTTCACTATGTCAAAAATGAGTCATATCAATGTTATTGAAAAATACGAAGAACATCGACTGGCTATTCATCATTTACTGTCATCGATTTTAAATTTTTTTGCTGATAAAAAAATGTTCGAGCAAAGTCAGGAAGAATTAGTTGAGCAGTTTAATTCGTTGTATACCTACTATCCGTTTGTCAGTTTGTTTTATCTGCTCGATGCCCAAGGTAAACAACTGACTCCGTGTATACAAGGAAAACACGTCAAAAGTTACGCACAAATGGGAGTCGGTGGTGACCGTAGTAATCGACCTTATTACCTTGCCGCCGTAAAAAGTGACAGTGCAGTGATAACAGAGCCTTATTTATCCAGCGTAAGACGGGATTTATGTTTGTCTACTAGCGTGAAAATGCTTAATGATAATGGTTCGGTCAAAGGGTATGTAGTGCTGAATATTGATTTGAAAGCCGCCCTAGCCTTTGTAACGGGCGACAGTCGGCGCGTCCTGTTTGAACCGTATTTTAAAGCCATATACTCACTGATTGTGATAGGTTTGTTCAGCGTTGCAGGGGTGTTGCTATATACCGCCGCACTGGAATGTATCACCGTAGCGAGGTCAATGATTACACCGCAACAAGAGGTTGCTATACCGTTCGGTGTGGTGATTTATTTGACGCTGGCGTTAGCTATTTTTGATTTAGGTAAAACGACGCTGGAAGAGGAAGTGTTGTTGTATAAAGATATACTTCGACACAGCTCAACACGGCGCACGATTACCCGATTTATTGCGGTGATTATTATTGCCGTCTCCATTGAAGCCTTATTGATGATTTTCAAAGCGGCATTACATGGCGGCGGAGAACAACTGATTGCAGCGGTATGGATTATTCTTGCCACCGCGTTGCTGTTAGTTTCGTTAGGAATTTATGTTTATCTAGGGAGTAAAGCAGAATCTATTCTGTTGAAAAATAGTGATAGTACGAAAATAAAGCGGGATTTAACGTAGAAAAGTAGGACGGGCGATTAAACCCGTCCACTTGTTTGAAGGTAACACGAACAGGTTCATTATTTATGACCAAGCCGGCGTGTCATTAACACGTTGCTGGAAATAGCGGAAGCCGCAAATAAGGTACTTGAAACAATAAATTCACCTGAAATAAAGCCCAAAATACCAACACAAAACATAAGACCCGTTAACACGTCTTTAGAAAAGTCACTCATGACACATACCTCTTGTAAGTTAAAAAAGTGTGCTAAATGCACGATTTAAACTATACCCTTCACATTTTAAAATACAATACGCCAAAAAATACATAGATTGTTTCTTTTTAGGAAACAATATTACCTTGAATTTTCATAAAAATCTTATAAGGCAGCCATTTTGTAGGTCGAGCTTAGTCGCATCGAAATCTACAGTGGCGGAATACAAAACATGTTTTGTACTCCCGTTAATAACTAACCCAACACAAAACCCTGTAAGCTTTTAACAAAAAGTCAGCGGGTATAAGTCACACAAACCGCTGAGATATTCAAGAGCTAGACCGTTTGTTTATACAGTCGAACTTATTGACATGAGCTTATCTATACAAATCGTCATTTCAGCAGAGATTTGCTGGAATCTAGGACATGTAGAGGTGAAATAGTCAAAAAGTAGTCGCATAGTGACAAAAAAAATACCTATATGACAGTTATTAATAATAATTAACCATTATGGTTTTTATTTAAAACTTAAAGAGTATCAACAAGTCAGTAAATCAAAGAATTATTGGTACAAAAGGTGCTAGTAAAATAAAAACACCCTTGTACTCAAAAATTAGCGGTAAACAAAAATAATTTGCAGTTCATAACTGTGCATCTGCCAAACTTTTTTAATCTACGTTAAAAATCAAACCACTGAATTTATTAATGGTTTTAATCCTTATGTTTTTTATTAATTAAAGCAGCATGGTTTTTATGGCACTTGCTGAAAAACGATGTAAAATCAGCTACTTTTTATTTCTCACTCAGTAACAACACAACACACATTAAAAACGTATAAAAGCTAAATCTAGCGTAAGTTAGGGACAGAAAGTCCAGAATCCAAACTGCTTGGAAAGTCGGACTGCCGAAAGTGTCTTCGTTAATGTCACATATAAGTTTTATTTTGTTTTTTTACATAATATTAAGAGAATTACTATGACTACTACTATCGATACAACGCTAAATGGATTGCAATCAACTGTTGGAAGTTTCGGAGAAAACGCTACACCAACCTATGGGCAAACTTTCAAAACCGTTAATGCTACGGATACTTTGTTACAGCAGTTCTCTTTTTGGCTTAATCCAAATGCCGCTGGTACGACCACGTTTAAAGCCTATTTAGGTGAGTGGAATGGAAGTTTTGTTACCAATATACTCTGGTCATCACCTACTGCAACCACGCTTGTAGCACAAGGTACACAGGAAGTTGTCATTACTGGTATCAATCAGGTTCTTGATCCCACCAAAACCTATGTCTTTTTTTTCTCAACTACAGAAGTTGTTGATGGCGTATCTGATGATGCTAGCTGGGCTGCTACTGGTTCTGATGCCGAATATGCCAATGGCACTATGATTTATTCAAGTAATAGTGACTTTGCTACACTCACTAGCTCAACTTGGGGTGGTAGTACTGGAATCGACCTAGAATTCAAAGCAGTATTCAGTGCCCCCCCTGTGGTCATCAGCAACCTAGATCCATCGTTTACTTTCACAGAGGGAGCGAGTCCAGTTGTTGTAGACAATAACGTTACTTTTACAGGTAATGTGCAAACCATTAGTTTTGCGGTGGCTGATGCCAATGCAAACGATCAATTTACATTGGGTAGCAGTGCCAATCCTACGGGTTTGAATCAGATTTCGCGGGTCGGCGATACTATTTATTTGGGCGACGGCACTACTGCTAACTTTATAGGCTCTGTTGATTCTATAGAAAATGGACAAAATGGACACGCCCTAACAATTGTGTTTTCAGCCCCTACCCCTATAGCCAATTCTGGTTTTGAATTAGGCACGACTGACTGGACTATCAAGAGCGAGCGATACGGTGACAGTGCAGGCGAGTTGAACCTTGATAATCTAATTATACAATTAGCAACTAACAGCGATAGTGACAGTATTTATACGGGCGGTACTGGCACGGTTAACGACCAAGAACCTGACCTAGGTGACCCAACGAGCCCCTTTATCTTTACTGGTAACATCGTCGCGGGGGCAGGTGCTTCAAACACCGCTGGACTTAATCTCAGCAGTACGGGTTATATTTTGTATACTGATCAAGCTCCTGATACTAACTCATTTCAGGCAGACGGATTCGGTTCTATTCAAGGTCCTTACGCTACTAGCTCTGTCATCACCCTCGTGAACGGTGACGCATTGACCTTGGACTTTAAAGCTATCGGTACTACGGTGGATACGGGAGGTGATGACTACCAAGTATTCGGTTTTCTACGCAAAGTCGATGGCAGTGGAAACTTTGTTTCCACTGCCACCCCCAGCACCGATTCCAATGCCGATAACGTCATTTTATTTGCGGAACGGGGTGCCGATACGAATGGATATGTCTCTATCATCAAGACTGGACTGGTTGCAGGCAATTACCGCTTTGAATTCGTAGGCGGTACTTACGATGGATCGGGCGGATTAGGTGTCGGTTCTAATCTTTATATAGATAACATTGTGGTGCATAGCAACAAAACACCCGTGGATGGTGCTATAGCGAGTGCTATTTCGCCGCTAGTGACGTATCAGAATACAGGTACTGATTCACTTGTGTCGCGTGTTGTAACGGTTACTGCGGAGAATTCTACAGGTACAAGCACTGTCTCAACGACTCTGGATATTACGCAACTCAATAACGCGCCATCATTTACTGCTGGTGCAACGCTGGCTACTGTCAATAGCAATTCGAGCAATCCAGCAGGCGCAAGCGTATCAACGTTGCTGGACAGCCATTTTACTGATCCAGATAACGCATACACGCCTACCGACACCCTCGCGGGTGTCGCCGTTGTTGCTGATAACAGCTCACCCAGTGAAGGTGTATGGCAGTACTCTACTGACGGTGGTAACAATTGGAATGCCGTGGGCAGTGTATCTGCTAGCAGTGGATTATTACTGTCATCCAGCTCACTGGTACGTTTTCTACCTGCACTCAACTATAGTGGTACACCCGGTGGTCTGTCCGTTCATGCAGTAGATAGCTCTGGCGGTTTGACATTCACCAGCGGCACAACACACGCCATCTTTAATACCACGACTGATGATCTTATCAGATCACCTGTGTCCAATTTGGCAGTAACGCTGGATACAGCGGTTACACTTGTGCTTGCACCGCCACCGGTTCTTACCACTCCCTTAACGGTGAACTATACCGACACCGCTGTTGTTGATACCTTTGTCACCATAATAGGCACTTTAGAAGCGACTGGTACTACCGACTTAACTTATGGTATTACGGATGGATCAGATAATGGCACTACCGTCACTAAAGCTAATGCTTATGGCACTTTGGTCGTCACTAAAGCAACCGGTGGTTATACGTTTACACCAAACAGCGCGACTATTGAACCGTTAAAAGCTAATGGGATCGATACCGACAATGCTATTCAAGTGACCGTATCGGATACTTTTTCACAAACTGCCAGCCAAGCTTTTACCGTTACTATTACCCAAAGTGGTAGTACGGAATCCACTGGTGACGATAGCCTCTTAGGTACCGCAGGTGTCGATCACTGGGCAGGTCTCGCAGGTAATGACACCTATTCC
>NQJH01000071.1 GCA_002256685.1 Methylococcaceae bacterium NSP1-2
CATTGTCTGAATAAGTATCTGATTTAGGGAGGTGGGTTAAATCTGGAGTCAAAAAGCGTTAGCTTTTTGCGATTCGCCAGCTATTGGACTCCATAATTTTCATCCTGATAGTCTGTTAAATAACAGATTTAACCCACTACCTGAGTAGAAATCCAAAGCCTATTTTGGAATGCTAACAATCAATATTTTCACCCTCTAGTGCGGCGTTGTCCTCAGTTATGGGGAATAACACCGCACGCGCCATTCATTACTGAAAAACGATTAACTAACAACACTGTCATTTGTTTATTTTCCCCAGAATGGATATTTTTCATATCCATTCTCTATCATTTAATACTCCATTCTAAGTGATTGCACTTTCTGCCTTAACAAGCAAAAATAGCCATGGGGTGGGATGCTCTCTACAGCCCCAGTAGATTAGTTGTGCAATCTACTGTTTTTACGACTGCACTCAGCGTTCAATCAACACGAACGCACTATTGGTGGTGAGTGCAGTCTTTTTTAATTTTAGTCGGACATCATAAATTAAGCACTATTGCTAAAACTTATGGTATCCAACCCTCCTCAAATGTTTAATACCCATCCGACTCATATCCATAATAATCACTGGAGAATTTCATGAACGCTGAAACTAAAGAATCCAAAGAAAGTACCGAAGTGACGGCTCCCCGTCCAGCGGGTAGCCTGCTTTCATTTGACGAATTTGATAATTTTTTTGATGATTTTCTGTCACGCCGCTGGCCGCGTTTATTAGATTTGAATTTCCCCTCTGCCTCTTCTGCCGCTGCCATATCAGAAAGAAGTATGCCAAAAGTCGATATTCTGGATTTTGCTGACCGAATAGAAGTACAGGCTGCATTACCCGGTATTAACAAAGATAATCTGGAAGTAACAATTAACAATCAATTGATTACTATCCGTGCTTCCACTAAGGAAGAAAAAGAAGAAAAAAAAGAAGAAGGTAAATATTTTCGCAAAGAAATCATCCGTGGTGAATTTCAGCGCACGTTGTCTTTGCCCGACAATGTCGATAATGAAAATGCCACCGCCGCATTTAAAGATGGCATATTAAAAATAACAATTCCAAAAACTGAAAAAAGCCAGCGTAAAAATATCGAGATTACTTAATAATAAATTCAACAGATTACCGTTTATTGGAGTACAAACCTAGGTTTGTACTCCTACGCTGCTCCCTCACTACCATTAAGTTAAGCAACAACAGGAGTCCAAGAGCGTTAGCTATTGCCGTGAAAAATAGCTAAAACGTGTTACTTTTTATCCTTAACTTAATGGCAGTGACGCTGCTCCCTACGATGAATATAATTCCACTAAGGGGAATATCTATGCCGATTATCTCGTTGGTTATATTTTTTTTAACTGCCCTGTTTTTTATGGTGATGGTACAGGTTCATCTGTTTGAAATCGCTTTTACAAAACTTGGTTTAACGCCTGAAACCACCATGCTATTAGTGATTGGTACGCTGGTGGGTAGTGGAATCAATTTGCCACTTTTTGAATTGCGTACCAAACAATCAGGGCATTTGGTGTTATCACCAGAGCGAAAACTAATCTGGGAATTATTTCAACCTGCCAAAGAAGGCAAGACGATTGTTGCTGTTAATGTTGGCGGCTGTATTATTCCCGTCGGGCTGTGTTTTTATTTTATCTCGCTACAACTGCTTGAACCGATCAGTCTATTAATCGCGTTGTCAGCCATCACCTTATTAAGCTATCAAAGTAGTCGTATCATTCCTAATGTCGGCGTTGGTATGCCTTTATTCATAGCACCGCTATGCGCAGCCTTGCTGGCACTGGTTCTCGCCCCTGAGCATCCGGCGCAGTTAGCTTATGTTAGCGGTGTGCTGGGTGTGCTGATTGGTGCTGATGTGCTTCGAATTAATGAGATAGGTGGATTAAACGCACCTATCGCATCCATTGGTGGTGCAGGTACGTTCGATGGTATTTTTTTGACGGGTATTATTGCGGTGTTGTTGGCTTGATTGTACAGACCTTGCATTGCAACGTCTGTACAGCATTTCGCGTCTACTTCACTCAATCAAGGCGTTGTTATGCCTAGCCAATATAAACGCTGTAGTTATGTTGGGTTACGGCTATCGCCTAACCCAACCTACAAAGTTAAGCGTTCACAAATTCTCAATAATAACGTCAGCAAATTCACTGCATTTCACTTCGGTCGCGCCCTCCATTAAACGCGCAAAATCATAAGTAACGTGTTTACTGACAATCGCTGCATTCATTGCATTAATAATGGCATCGGCGGCTTCTGTCCAACCCATATAACGCAACATCAGTTCCCCCGATAAAATTAACGCGGAGGGATTTACTTTATCTAAATTCGCATATTTAGGCGCAGTGCCGTGCGTCGCTTCAAAAATCGCTACGCCCGTTGCACAATTCATATTGCCACCCGGCGCAATGCCTATACCACCAATCTGCCCAGCGACCGCATCGGATAAATAATCGCCGTTTAAATTTAAGGTCGCAATCACATCAAAATCATCGGGACGGGTTAATACCTGTTGCAAAGTAATATCAGCAATCGCATCTTTAATGAGAATACGTCCGCTTGCCAGCGCGGCTTTTTGTTCTTGATTAGCCGCCGCTTCGCCTTGTTCTGCACGGGTTTTTTTCCATTGTTGCCAAGTATAAGTCTGCTCCGCATATTCGCGCTCTGCCAGTGCATAAGCCCACAAGCGAAATGCCCCTTCGGTAAATTTCATAATATTGCCTTTATGGACAATAGTGACGCTTTTACGTTTATGGGTAATCGCATAATCAATCGCTGCGCGAACTAAACGCTCGGTGCCTTGTTGTGAGACCGGTTTAACACCAATACCTGAGGTGTCAGGAAAACGAATTTTTTCATATTGCTTAGGGAAATTTTCTTTTAATAACCGCAAAAATAACACCGCTTCATCACTGCCTTGTTCAAACTCCACGCCTGCATAAGTGTCTTCGGTGTTTTCACGAAAAATCACCATATCCACCAAGTGCGGTCTTTTAACAGGTGACGGCACACCTTTATACCAACGCACAGGACGCAAACAGACATACATATCCAATCTCTGCCGCAATGCCACATTTAAGGAACGAATACCACCGCCTATCGGTGTCGTCAATGGACCTTTAATCGATACTAAATAATCTCGACACGCATCAACGGTGGCATCAGGCAACCAAGTATCAAACAAACGAAAGGCTTTTTCACCCGCATACACTTCCAGCCAATGAATTTTTCGCTGCCCTGTATAGGCTTTTGCCACAGCGGCATCCAATACCCGCACTGTTGCTCGCCATATATCCGCCCCCGTACCATCACCTTCAATATAAGGAATAATTGGATTATTCGGCACAATCAGCTCGCCGTTTTGTAGTGTAATGGGGCTACCGTTTATTGGATTAGTCATAAATAACTCCTAAGTTAATTTTCTGAACCGCTTTTATACAAAGCTGCGTTCGCTTTATATTGGCTTTTTAAACTATACCTTGATTTAAGTGGCTTGCAACCTTAGTCTACTCTATATGAATTTAATTGCAGGCGTAAACACACTGTCATTAAGTTAAGGATAAAAATCAGGCGGGAGTAACACACTTTAGCTATTTTCACAGCAATAGCTAACGCAATTAGACGCTTGTTGTTGCTTAACTTAATGGCAGTGAAGCGTAACAAACAGCTTGATGATGCTAACTCGTCGTTTATAATGCCACTACTTCTTATCGAAGAAGTACTGATTATGTAAGCTGAAATTTCAGCCTTTTTATTATAAATTAATTATTCCCGCTAGGAGATTATGAGCCAGCTCCCACTAAAAAATGCACATGAAGATCAACTGTCCTCACCTTGCGTAAGACTCTGCTGTTTGGATAAAAATGATATTTGTGTGGGTTGTTTTCGCTCTCTCGATGAAATTAAAAATTGGAGTCAAGCGGATAAACAAACTCGCCAGCATTTTTTAACTAATGCTAAAAACCGTGAACAAGACTATCAGCAAGAATAATAGGCAATGCACAACAGAGGAGATTGGCAATGAAACAATTACACCGAAAAGATTTATTTGGCTGGTCAGAATTTAATAAAGAACGTAATCTGGATTTTCACAGTGTGTTATGGGTGCGTGACGAAGGCAATGTATTAATTGACCCGTTGCCCATGTCTGAACACGATCACGACCATTTACAACGCTTAGGCGGCGTTAATTATATTATCATCACCAATAGCGATCATTGCCGTGCGACCGAACAAATTGTCAGCAATACAGGTGCGATAGTGTATGGTCCTGCGGGTGAAGAAGACCTTTTTCCTATCGTCTGTGACCATTGGATTCATGATAAAGAGGAGATTTTTCCGGGTCTGATTGCCTATCAACTGCACGGTTCTAAAACCGCAGGTGAACTCGCACTCTTATTAGATCATCACACGCTGATAACAGGTGATTTAATTCGTTGCCATCTGGCAGGGGAATTGTGTTTACTGCCTGATGCTAAACTTAGCGATAAACAATTAGCGATAAAATCCGTTAAGCGTTTGGCTGAAATACCGAATATCACCGCCATCTTAACAGGTGACGGCTGGCCCATATTCAGTCATGGTAGTGAAGCATTGCACCGTTTGGCGCGTTCGTTTTAAGTTAGTTATACTCTTGGAGTACAAACCCTGTCCTGAGTTTATCGAAGGGCTAGGTTTGTACTCCGTGCCACACTACTCACAGTTAAGCAACAACAGGAGTCCAATAGCTTTAGCTATTGCCGTAAAAACAGCTAAAGCGTGTTATTCTTTATCCTTAACTTAATGGCAGTGACTCCCTGCCACCCTTGGCTTAAACGCTATTTTGCTACATCTACGTTCACTTTTTGGCAAACCGACGTTTGAATTATGATTAAAAATCCTGCTTTAAAACTTTACAGTTTGGTCGTTATTAGTATTTTAAGCTGTTTTGCGGTGGTTTATAGCGACGTTTCTCTACTCACAGAACCCAAACCCAGCCAGCCAATACCGATTAACACCCAACACGCGCCGGTTTCCTACACCAAAGACGTTAAGCCGATATTAGATTCGCGCTGTGTCGCGTGTCATGCCTGTTACGATTCACCTTGCCAACTAAAATTAACTGCCTTTGAAGGCTTAAGTCGTGGTGCGACTAAAAAAACCGTTTACGATCATGAACGACTAGAAGCTGTCGAACCGACGCGCTTATTCGTTGATGAAACCAGCACAGAAGGTTGGCGAACAAAAGACTTTTTTGCAGTGGTCAATGAACAGAATAATAGCCCACAAGATAATCTCAACAAATCGCTGATTGCCAAATTATTGCGCTTAAAACACGATAATCCGTTGCCGACCACGGGTAAATTACCCGAAGACATCGAATTAACACTGGAGCGCGAGTTACAATGCCCTACCCTCGATGAATTTGCCAAACATCAACAAAAACACCCACTATGGGGTATGCCTTATGGCATATCACCGTTAACCGAATCACAAGAAACCACGCTATTAAACTGGCTACAAGACGGCGCGAAATCTGACCAAACACACGCCTTATCGCCACTAGCGATTGCTGAAATCAGCAAATGGGAAGACTTTTTTAACGGCACCTCACTAAAAGAACAACTCAGTAGCCGCTATTTTTATGAACATTTATATTTAGGCGATCTGCATTTTAAAGGGCATCCGCCGACTGAATTCTATAAATTGGTACGCTCCAAAACCCCGTCTGGGCAAGATTTAGTCGAAATTAACAGCGTCAGACCGTTTGATGATCCCAACGTCAGCACATTTTATTACCGCTTGCGTCCGATTACTTCAACCATTGTCGATAAAGACCACTTCGTTTATGAATTAAGCGATGAAAAAATGGCACGTTTACGCAGCCTATTTTTAACGCCCGATTACACCGTCACTGCCCTACCCAGTTACGACCAAGTCAGTGCCGCCAATCCGTTTAAAACCTTTAGCGAACTGCCGGAAGTGGCGCGTTATTCATTCCTACTCGATAACTCGCAATTCTTTTTCTCTGGCTTTATTAAAGGCCCCGTGTGCATGGGACAAGCGGCGTTAAATGTGATTCGGGATCAATTTTGGGTCGCTTTTGTTAAACCCCAAACTGAATACAATAAACAATACACCCAATTTTTAGCCGACAACAGCGAACATCTACGAATGCCCGCCTCCGAAGGTGAAGGCATTGGTTTTAAACAATGGCGAAAATTTCAGCAACTGCAATACCACTACTTAGAAAATAAAGATGCCTTCGTCAATAACGTCTTATGGCAACAACAAGCTGCCAATCTCAATTTAATTTGGGATGGTGACGGACATAATGAAAACGCCCTACTTACCGTGTTTCGCCATTATGACAATGCCACTGTGGTAACGGGATTATTAGGCAAAACGCCGTTGACTACATGGGTGGTGGATTACCCAATCTTTGAACGCATACATTATTTATTGGTTGCTGGTTATAACGTCTATGGTAGCGCGGGGCATCAAGTCACTACGCGTTTATACATGGACTTTTTACGCATGGAATCGGAGAATTTATTTCTTAAATTTATTCCATTAAATGCCCAAAAATCCCTGCACGACAGTTGGTATCAAGGCATTGATCTTGCCCTATTTGGTTATTTTGAAACGCCTAGCTTCGGTACCGATAAAGAACCCGCTATTGCCTATTCAAGCACCGATTATAAAAGCGAATTTTTTGCTAAAGTGCAGCAAAAACTGGGAGAAGCGGCGGGAAAAGCCGATTTAATTAATCGCTGTCAACAAAACTGCACGAATGCAAACAGTACCGCCGAACAACAGCAAATCGACGCATTCATGCGCCAATTAGCCAATCTCACAGGCAACGATTTAACCGCATTACCCGAAGTTTCCTTTTTGCGCGTAAAAACCGCTAATCCTGATCAAGACCCTGTTTACACACTGATTCGTAATAAAAAACTTCGCAATGTGTCATTTATTTTTGCCGAAGATTTACGCCGCGAACCTGAAAAAGATACCCTTACCGTGATTCCTGATTTTATTGGCAGTTATCCCAACATCTTTTTTGGTGTACCCGTCGCGCAACTTGCTGATTTTATCGACCAACTTAAACATAGCCAAACTGATACTGATAAAGATAACTTTTACAGCCATTACGGTATTCGCCGTAATAATCCAGAAATTTGGCAATATTACGATTATTTCAACCAAAAACACCTGACTCAGCAACCAGAAACTGGCGGACTATTTGATATGAATCGCTATGAAAACTTGTAAAAATCAGCTGAATTTACTCAGTTGTTAGTTAAATTCACCTTGTTATTGTATTTTATGAAAACGTCTTCTATTCTTGAGTCTATATGTTAATGAATCGAAAAGCAGCAGAATTGAGAACTCAAATAATGAACATAATTGATTTGCGTAAAAAATTACAGCAATCATCAACAGATCGGTGTGTCTCCGACAGACGTAAAGTTTCCTACTTATTTGGCTCACCAGAATGGCTGGAATACATGAAGAACAATAAGCTTGAATACTCAACAGAAGAACGCCGTAAAATAATTAGGCGGTACGAAGATAGAGAACAGCTCACCGAACCTGAAGCCCTCGATTCTGAAGCAAACTATAAACGGATTTTTCTGACTGCAGGTGAAAGAAAATTACTGCAAGATATTTATCTGAGCGATTTGGATTAACGGTTAAAAGGCAGGGTGGGCAGGTTTTTTGCCCACCCTACGAATCAATAAGTGGAAGTACTGCGTTTACTACGCGTTGCGCGGCTTCGTGTTCACCGATATGCGTTAACATCATCGCACCCGCCATAATCACAGCGGTTGGATTAGCCAGATTTTTACCCGCAATATCAGGCGCACTACCGTGTACCGCTTCAAACAACGCGGCATCCGCACCAATATTAGCCCCTGGAATTAAACCTAAACCACCGACCAAACCCGCTGTTAAATCTGACAAAATATCGCCGAACATATTCGTAGTGACCACCACATCAAATTGTTGTGGATTCATCACCATGTGCATACACGCGGCATCAACGATTTTTTCATCAAATTCAATGTCTGGATACAGCGCGGCAACTTCTCTCGCCACGTTCAAAAACAAGCCTTGGGTATATTTTAAAATATTGGCTTTATGACACACCGTGACTTTTTTACGCTGATTATCACGCGCATATTGAAACGCATAATGCACAATACGTTCTGAAGCTACGCGCGTTACCACCGCCAAACTTTCAGCAATATCTTTTTTCGGGGTCAAATAATGTTCCAAACCCGCATAAAGACCTTCGGTATTTTCGCGGACAATGACAATATCAACATTCTCATAACGGGTTTTAATTCCCGGCCAACTTTTGGCAGGACGAACATTCGCATACAAATCATACTGCTGACGCAATGCCACATTAATACTTCTAAAACCTGAACCCACTACCGTTGTTAAAGGTCCTTTAAACGCCAAGCGGGTTTTATCAAACGAAGCCAAGGTTTCATCGGGCAACGGATTACCAAATTTTTCAAACGCCGCCAATCCTGCGTAAGCTTCTTCCCACTGAATTTTTGCCCCCGATGCGTCCAGCACCTTAACCGCTTCATCCATAATAGAAGGTCCAATACCATCGCCTTTAATCAACGTCACAATACGCATTTATTTCTCCACGATTTAAACAAAAATACAATCATACACAGAAATAGCGCGTTATTCACAGAAAACTAACGGTCATTGTAGTGACTAATATGGTGTTCTAAAAATTAAACCTGCGTCTTAGCTACTGGTATTTCGGAGTACAAACCTAGGTTTGTACGCCTTGAATATAGCGGCTTTAGGCTTTGCCCAAAATCGCATAACAAACCGGCGTTAAAATCAAACTCGCCGCCATGCCTAGTAATAAACCTGCGGATAAAGATAAGGTCATCGGAATGAGAAATTGAGCTTGTGGGCTGGTTTCTAATAGCGTCGGTAGAAAGCCTGCAAAGTTGGTGAGAAAGGCGAGAAAAATGGGGCGAAATCGTGAGGTACAGGCATCACAGATGAGTTCAGCAATGGGCGCATCTTCGTCTTGATGTTCTCTTAGATAATCCAGTAATACTAAGCTGTCGTTGACCACTACGCCACTGGCGGCGACCATGCCCACTAAAGATTCCATTGATAATGGTAAACCCAGCGCAGCATGAGCCAATACGCCACCACACCATGCGACGGGTGCGGCGAGTAAAAAAATCAGCGGTTTTAAATACGAGCGAAACGGGATGGCAATTAGCACATAAATGACTAACAATGAAATGAGGGTATTTTGTTGTAGCGAGGTCGCCATTTCTTTTTGTTCTTGATGACCTTGCCCAATATCGATACTTAAACCTGTGTAACGTTGTTGCAAGGTTTTGAGTTCATTGGCTTCCAGCTTGTCATACAGCGCGTTGACATCGACTTTTTTGGTATCAACGCGGGCTTGAACTTTCAAAATACGGCGGCGGTCTTGACGCATAATTTTAGCCACGCCATTGCTTAAGGTCACGTCTGCCAAGCTACTCAATGGCACGCTCTGCCCATCGGCTAACTGTATTGGTAAATCATGCAGATTAGTCAATGATTGCCGTTCTGAACGCGGATAACGCACCCTGATTTTGACTTCATTACGCCCACGTTGTAAGCGTTCAACTTCATCACCGTAGTAGGCGTTATGAACTTGTTCGGAGAGTTGTTCAAGACTGATACCTAAGTGTTCTGCATTGGGCTTTAGTGTTAAGTGAATTTCGGGTTTGCCCACTTCAGCAGAATCAATGACATCATAAACGCCTGTATAACTGGCAAGCATGGCTTTGAATTGCTCGGCGGCTTTAACGAGGTCATCGGCATCGGTCGCGCCTAAATCAAATTCAATGTCATAAGGTACATCGCCTTC
>NQJH01000282.1 GCA_002256685.1 Methylococcaceae bacterium NSP1-2
AGCTTGGCGAATAAGAGTAGACGGCAAGCTCATACGGCTAACGACAAGCCTGTCGGTAAAACCTTGCTAGTTGATTACAAAGATAATGCGGCTACTTTATCAGAACGGCTCGATATTACTCACTGTGTTAAAACGCTGTTTGGTCATGGTGTCTATACCGAAACGAGGGCGATGCTTTTCAATACTAATACGATTGTTGAAAACTTATATCAGTAAGCCTTAGCAAATAGTTTATTCCACAAACAAAAGAAATTATTTATGAATCCAAAATTGTCTACTGCGGCTAAGCCTGTCAAACATTCCGGTATGTGTGATGCGTCTGCTGCCGCTCCTGTCGGCTCTGGTTTGTTTGTTGTCGCTAATGACGAAGACAATATATTGAGAGTCTATAAGCGAGACGAGTCTGGAGAACCCGTTTACTCAAAAGATATTTCTAATGATCTAAAAATTGACAAAAACGAAGATCCTGAAACAGACATTGAAGGAGCAGCTCTCATTGGAAAACGTATCTATTGGATTACTTCGCACGGTACTAACAAAGAGGGTGATTTAAGCCCCAATCGCCGCCGTTTTTTTGCGACCGATATTGAGAGCAACGATAATCATATTCACTTGAAATTTGTTGGCACACCTTACTTTGATTTAGTAGAAACTCTTGAAAAAGAAGATGATTTGAAGGACTTTCATTTATGCAAAGCCGCAAAAATCGCACCTAAATCCGAAAATGGACTCAATATAGAAGGGCTGACTAGCACACCAGAAGGTACGCTGTTAATCGGTTTTCGTAATCCTATTCCAGATAATAAGGCACTGCTGATTCCTCTGAAAAATCCACAGGACGTTATTGACGAAAAAAAGCTAAAGCTGGGTAAGCCAATTCTCTTAGATTTGGGGGGATTAGGGATACGCAGTATCGAATATTTGCCAGATAAAAAGGCATATTTCATTATTGCAGGTCCTTATGATACCAATGACAATTTTCAGCTTTATCAATGGTCTGGCAATCCTTCTGATGCTCCTAAATTAATCGAGGGTGTTGATTTTCAAGGCTTGCATCCAGAAACGTGGGTTGTGTACCCAGAAGAAAACGCACGGATTCAGATTCTTAGTGATGACGGGGCGGAACTAATAAACGGGAAAAAGTGCAAAAAATCGCCTCCTCAAGACCGACGATTTCGTAGTATTTGGGTAAACTTACCTTGATAAAACCTTGGTATGTAAGTGGCAATTTTGTTGAAGTCCAAAACATGTTTTGGACTCCACCTTCAGAGCTTGAAACGGCTCTACTTGCCCAAATCAGCCAAAATCTTGTCTCGCACTAATTGCCCAGATAAGGTAACCATTGGCATACCACCACCGGGGTTGACGCTACCACCGACAAAATAAAGATTATTAAATTGTTTGCTACGTTGCGGTATTTTGAAACCTAGGTTTTTAAAACGGTCGGCTACTACGCCATAAATTGAGCCTTGATTGGAATAATACTTTTGTTCTATATCTATCGGTGTCCAGTATTCTTCACAGACAATGTGTTTTCTTAAATCGGTTAAACCCATTCGTTCCAGCTTGATTAATACCCGTTCCCGCAAGGCGGCGTAATCGTCGGCTGATAAAGGTTTGTCTGGATTAAGGTGCGGAATATGCGGCAATATTTTGATAATTTCACAACCTGCGGGGGCTTGGCTGGCATCGCTTTTCACAGGTGCGACTAAATAAATCGTCGGGTCATTGGATAAGCGGTTGCTGTGAAATACTGCGTCAAAATGTTCGCGCGGATGGTCTGAATAAAAGAAATTATGGTGCGCGAGTTGTTCATAAATACAATCTACACCCAGATGTAACACCAAACCTGAGCAACTCGGCTCAAAGCGTTGCAAGCGTTTGGCTTCTTTAGCCTGATCTTGAAACAGTTTTTGATAAGCGGGAATCACTTCCATATTAGAAACGACAATATCAGCGGCAATCACGCTGTCATCACTCAAACGCACACCTGTGACACGCTTGCCCGTGTGTTGAATTTCGGCAACTTCGCTATTGACACGAATATTAACGCCCAGTTCTTCAGCGAGTTTTTGCAGACCTTGCGCCATGCCGTACATNNNCCGACATATTTAATAAAATAATTCAGCACATCGACCAGCTTCGGGTCTTTTATAAAGCGTCTAACGCCCTGATCCATTGAGCGCAACACATCAAAATCCAACAGGCTACGCACCGCGCCGTAGTGGTTGATGAGTTCCCAAAACGAATCTAAGCCGTGCTCAAAATAACCTTGCTCGGTAATTTCACAGAGTTTTTTTGAATACGCCAGAAATTGCTCAAATTCTTGTGCGGTATTCGCGCCCAGTTTGTCTAATTCCTGTTTCATACGCACAGGGTCTGAGCTTAAATCCAGCGTGCTACCGTCTTCAAAAAAATTACGCCAATGCGGTTCAACGGTTTGAATAGTGACGTAGTCTTCCATTTTTTTGCCCGCTTTTTCAAATAGCTTTTGAAAAATATGCGGCATGGTGAGGATGGATGGCCCTAAATCAAAGGTGAAACCGTCTTTTTGTAAAATATTTAATTTGCCGCCAACTTTGTCATTTTTTTCCAGCAAATCAACGCTAAAACCTTCGGTAGCCAGTGAAATAGCCGCCGATAAACCACCTAGACCTGCGCCAATGACAACAATGTGCTTATCTTTCATTTAGTAATCTCTTCTTCTGCATAGAAATATTAAAAGGTTTTCCCAGTGTTGCCGCGCGTTGGATTGGGCATAGCCACGAAATGCTTGTAAGGCTTGCCAGTTGCGGCGAGTACGTTGCCAGAATGAGCCGTTGCCAAAGACAAAATCAATAAAGCCGCGCATTTGCTGATAACGCCGTTCGGAATAGGGAAACCAGTTAGGTTCATCATTGAGTTGGCTACGGCTGGTTAATCCAGATACTGTATAAGTGAAATTACGCAAGCCTTCCGCGCCATGATAACGTCCGAAGCCGCTGTTTTTCACGCCGCCGAATGGCAAACCTGCATGACCGATATTTTTAATCACATCATTCACTGCCCAATTGCCAACTTGCAATTGTCGGGCGACGCGCTCGGCTTTGTTAATATCGCCACTCCAGACGCTGGCATTCAAGCCATAATCGCTGTCATTGGCAAGGTCAATCGCTTGCTGTTCGCTGTTGAAAGCCATCACGGGCAATAACGCACCAAAAGTTTCTTCTCGCATGATACGCATATCGTGGGTGACATCCCATAACACCACGGGCTGTAAATAACGACCATTTAATTGCAAGGGTGCAGAAGCTTTCGCACCTTTGGCAATCGCGTCTTGATAATGGGCTTCAACAATTTTATATTGCGATAACGAAGTCAACGCGCCTAAATCACCCACTGCACCATGACCTACAGTTAGCTTACTGGTGGCATCACTTAGCATTTCTACAAACTGTGAATAAACGCTGTCCTGTACATAAAGCCGTTCTACCGATACGCAAACCTGCCCGCTATTGCTGAACGCGCCATATAAAGCGGCATTACCGGCGCGGGTTAGATTAGCATCCTCAAATACCAACATAGCATCTTTACCGCCTAACTCCAGTATGACGGGTATTGGATGTTGTGCGGCTCTTGCCATAATGGCACGTCCTGCGTTTATACCGCCGGTGAAAAAAACTAAATCGGGACGGCTATCAATGAGCTGTTCGCCCGTTTTTGCTTCGCCGATGATGTGTTGCACTAATCCAGCGGGTAAGACAATGCGGCTTAATAAGCCCATGATTAATTCACCAATGGGAATACTTAATTCAGAGGTTTTAAAAATCACCGTATTACCGCTAATCAATGCGGTGAGCAAAGGGCTTAGCGTCAATTGAAAGGGAAAATTCCACGGTGAAATAATCGCAACAACACCATAAGGACGGCGTTCAAATTGTGCGCTGGCACTGGGAAATGCTAAAGGAGCGGTACTTAAACGACAGGGTGCGAGGATACGAACGGCATTTTTTTCATAATAACTGAGTAATTCTAAGACGGGGTAAATTTCACCCAGCAATACCTCGGTTTTTACTTTGCCTGTCACTGTTACGATGATGTCGGTAATTGCATCAATATCCGCCAGTATCACGGCTTTTAATGCCGATAATAACGCAACACGCTGGGCAACCGAATACGCTGCCCACGTCTTTGCCGCTAAACGGGTAGCCGTCATTTGTTGGGTTATTTCCGCGTGACTGGTGATTGGGTAAGTATTTAAAAGCTGTTCATTCAACGTCGAATAGACTGATATAGACTCATCCATTGCTAAACATCAACGCCGTGTTTTTGACAAATCAAATTAGCAGAAATACGCGCTGATTCATAAATAGTCGGCAAACCACTACCCGGATGTGTGCCGCCGCCGACTAGATAACATTGCTCCAGTTCTTGAAATTGATTATGAGGTCGCCAATATAAAAGCTGGCTGAATTTATGCGACAGGCTAAACGTCGCGCCCATAAACACATTTTCTTCCGTTGCCCATGTTTTTGGGGTGATGATTTTCTCGCAAATAATTTGCTCACGAATATCCGTTAAACCTAGCCGTGTTTCCATTGCATTCAATACCTGTTCACGCATAGCTGCACAAGTGTCGTCCCAGTCGATGTCACTTTGATTATTCGGCATAGGCACTAAAACATACAACGTTGATTTACCATCAGGGGCTAGACTGTCATCCGTGACTGACGCATTTTGCACATAAAAAGAGAAATCTTTACTTAATATTTTGTTGCGAAAAATATTAGTGATATTGGTGTTGTAGTCCTCAGCGAAGACAATATTATGATGGGGAATATCGTAGCGTTTATTTACGCCCAGATACAACATAAACGTCGAGCAGGAATATTCCATTTTTTTAAGCCGCTCAGGGCTATGCTGTTTTAACTGATCGGGCTTCACTAGATGGGTCATTGCATAAGCAAAATCGGCATTCACAACCACTTCATCTGCCAGAACCTCACTGCCGTCTGCTAAACGCACCCCTTTAACGACTTTATTTTCAATGATTAACGAGTCA
>NQJH01000283.1 GCA_002256685.1 Methylococcaceae bacterium NSP1-2
GATCGCCGTGATAGAGAACGTGCTACTGCACCTTTAATGATGGCTGAAACCGCACTTTATATTGATTCTTCAAACATGAGCATTGATGCCGTGATTGAAGAAGTGCTTAATTTAATCCGTTAGGGATTTTTTTTATTGCCGCGTCTACGCGGTTTTTTTTAACTTTGATAAATAAAGACTTGTGCGATTTTTAACAAGTCTGGGAAAAGAAAATGAGCGAAAGCTTTGCTGCATTACTTGAAGAAAGTTTAACCAAGACCAAAATGAGTCCTGGTGCCATGTTAATGGGTACTGTAATTGACATCGAAAACGATATGGTCATCGTCAGTACACACTCTAAATCAGAAGGTGTCATTCCAAAATGGCAATTTCTTAATAACAATGGCGAATTAGAAGTTGCGATTGGCGACGAAATTGAAGTTGCCCTTGATTTATTTGAAGACGGTTTAGGTGCTACTCTTCTTTCCCGTGATAAAGCTAAGAAAAACAAAGCATGGTCTGAGCTGGAAGCTGCGTTTGAAAACGAAGCCACTATTATCGGTCAAATCAACGGTAAAGTACGCGGCGGTTTCACGGTTGCAGTGGGTGCGTTACGTGCCTTCTTACCCGGTTCACTGGTTGATGTTCGTCCGATTCGTGACACAACTTTCTTAGAAAACCGTGATTTAGAATTCAAAGTCATCAAAATCGATCAAAAACGTAATAACGTTGTGTTATCTCGTCGTGCTGTGGTTGAAAAAGAATACAGTGCAGAACGTGAAGAATTATTGAAAACCCTAGAAGAAGGCGCGACAGTCACAGGTGTTGTTAAAAACTTAACTGATTACGGCGCATTTATTGATCTAGGCGGTATTGACGGTCTGTTACACATCACTGATATGGCGTGGAGACGTGTACGTCATCCGTCTGAATGTGTAGAAATCGGTCAAGAAATTAAAGTTAAAGTCCTGAAATACGACAAAGATAAAAACCGCGTTTCATTAGGTATGAAACAAATGGGTGAAGATCCTTGGCAAAACATTGCTAGACGTTACCCAGCAGGTACACGCGTATTTGGTAAAGTTAATAATTTAACTGATTACGGTTGTTTCGTAGAAATTGAAGAAGGCGTTGAAGGTTTAGTTCACGTTTCTGAAATGGATTGGACTAACAAAAACATTAACCCATCTAAACTGGTTCAATTAGGCGACGAAGTTGAAATCATGGTCTTAGAAATCGATGAAGATCGTCGTCGTATTTCATTAGGCATGAAACAATGTAAAGCCAATCCTTGGGATGAATTCGCTGCAACACATAACAAAGGCGACAAAATCTCAGGAAAAATCAAATCAATCACTGATTTTGGTATCTTCATTGGTTTGGATGGCGGTATTGATGGCTTGGTTCACATGTCTGATATTTCTTGGGCAGATGATGGCGAAGCTTCAGTGCGTGACTTCAAAAAAGGTGACGAACTAGAAACTGTTATTTTAGCAGTTGACTCTGAGCGTGAGCGTATCTCTTTAGGTATCAAACAATTGGAACAAGACCCTTTCCAAAACTTCCTCGCTAAACACGAAAAAGGCAGTTTGGTAAAAGGTACTGTTAAAGAAGTGGATGCTAAAGGCGCGATTATTACTTTAGCAGATCATGTCGAAGGTTATTTACGCGCTTCTGAAATTCAACGTGATCGCGTTGAAGATGCTCGCACGTTGCTGAAAGAAGGCGACAGCGTTGAAGCGAAATTCATCGGTGTAGATAAGAAAAGCAAATCTATCTCTTTGTCTATTAAAGCAAAAGATCACGACGAAGAAAGTCATACGATTAAAGATCACACGCAGCAATCAGTTGGCTCACCAACCTTTGCTGACATCTTTAAACAAATGGAAAAATAAAGACCATTTAAGAGAGGGTATGCCAAAAGCATACCCTCTTTTTTATTCTTTTTTATAGGGTAGAATGTGACAAAATCTGAATTAATTGAAGCACTTGCTAAACAACAGCCGCATTTAGCACTAAAAGATGTAGAGCTAGCGGTAAAATGTATCATTGAAAAAATGAATCAAGCATTATCTTCTGGTGAAAGGATTGAAATTAGAGGCTTTGGCAGCTTTTCTTTGCATAAACGTCCACCCCGTGTTGGGCGAAATCCAAAATCGGGTGAATCTGTCGAATTATCAGAAAAATATGTACCACATTTTAAGCCTGGCAAAGAACTCCGCGATCGCGTTAATGACTCTAGTGCGCAATATCAAATAATGGATTAAGTTTCGAGTAATAATAAGATTAGTGTACTAACCGCTAATCTTTAGAAACTTAACAAGTACCAACTAAAAAACCGGTAAGTTAGTAATACTGAAAAACATCCTAGGGCTGATATTATTTTAAGGTTCATTATCAGCGCAAATATGATGCTATCGTATCATTAGTATTAGCCCTTCATCTTTACTTCACTATCTGCCTGTTCAATACAGGTAGCTTCAAAGCGACCATTTTATTTTTCCAGCTTATAATTGTGTAACGTGTTTGTTCTATATAGTTACATATCAAAGATATTGTTTGTATTTTTATACGCGATGTTCGACTTTCAAATTTGAACCAACGCCTTGAATTGCAGAAGTTGTTGCCCAAGGCAAGTGTTAAAAACACGTCAAGTATGGGCAAGTAACTTACGGATAAAGCGATTTTAAACGTGACAGAGGTCACGAGCTCACATTTTTTCAATATGAAACCGCTCAGAAAGCTGACCAATAACGGTTTCCACAATCCGCCGAATGGACATGAGTTGCTTAACAAAGGTTTTATCGCGCGAATCTTGCATATTTTTTCGTAAAGGCGTTTGTAAATCGATGGCTTGTTGCCATGTCAGTTCTTCGACGAGTAAAGGGCGGGTAGTGCTTTTGTCGCCAATCAATAATCCGCTGATTCCCGCTGTCATGTTTTGAATAACCGCAGCTTCATTTCACATCCTCGACTTCTTAACGGACTAGTTACCAACTCCGCATAACTACAGCAAAAGCAGTATAAATTGATTCAAGTGCGATGTAGGTGCGGATTTATCCGCACCTACATCGTTTTATTGTGCTTTAGCTATATCTGCTACACAACAATATAATAGTTAAGACACAATAAAATGATTAGAAAAAATATTGAAAACTACAACTTTTATTGGCTTTGTAGCCTTTATAGCATAATCAATTTATAGTACGTTTGCTTATACATAAATGATAAAGTCTTCTACTGGCAGGGCGGCTCTCCATTTTGTTACTTTCTCTCAAAAATAACTCTATGTTTTTGCCGTCATGCCTTCAACTCACTAAAAAAAGTCGAACATTGCGTTTTTATTATAATTTTCAGTTGACAAGTTTGCTGGATTCGCTATAATAGCCAGCTCACTACGGCACTAACAAGGAATAAGTGCTGGGCATTTAGGAAGGGTGGTTTTTTTCAAGGTTGACGTTATTTGAGTTAAT
>NQJH01000419.1 GCA_002256685.1 Methylococcaceae bacterium NSP1-2
GCTGACTGCATTCACTGGCACAGGATTAACTGCACTGGCTGGAATATGGCTGACTGCATACGCTGGCACAGGATTATCTGCATTTACTGCAAAAGAGAAAAAACCACAACACAATAATATACAAATTCGTAACATAATTAAAATCTACACTGTAAAAGAGTTTTGGTGTACTTTATCCACCACGTTAATTGTCGCATTAAGGATCAAACATGCAAATAGAAACTATCACAACTCAACCATATAATGACCAGAATCCAGGTACCTCTGGACTGCGAAAAAAAGTCAAAGTGTTTCAGCAGTCTGGTTATTTGGAGAATTTTGTTCAATCGATTTTCGACTCCCTAGAAGACATCACCGGAAAAACCCTAGTTCTGGGCGGAGACGGTCGCTATTTTAACCGAGTAGCGATACAAATCATTATTAAAATGGCCGCAGCTAATGGTTTCGGTGGTTTAATTATAGGACCACATCTTATTAGAAAATATCAAGCATTTGGCGGATTAATCTTGTCTGCTAGCCATAATCCGGGTGGTCCTGACGAAGATTTTGGCATTAAATACAATGCCGGCAATGGCGGTCCTGCCCCTGAAAAAGACACGAATGCCTTTTATGCGCGTAGCCAAGTCATTGATAGTTATAAAATTGCGGTCATGGATGATGTGGATTTAGATAGTATTGGTACGCAAAATATTGACGGTTTTAACATTACTATTATCGATCCTGTTAGTGATTATGCTGAACTCATGCAGTCGATTTTTGATTTTAATCTACTGAAACAAAGCATCAGTTCTGGCTATATTACTTTATTATTCGACGCTATGAGTGCGATTACCGGTCCTTATGCAAAAAGAATATTGGTTGATATGCTGGGTGCAAGCCCTGAATCGGTTATTAATGCCGAACCTTTAGAAGATTTTGGCGGACATCACCCTGATCCTAACTTAGCCCATGCTCACGAATTAGCTGAACGTATGTTCGGTGATAACGCGCCTGTTTTTGGTGCAGCTTCGGATGGTGACGGCGATAGAAATATGATTACAGGTAGCCATATTTTCGTCACGCCTAGCGATAGCTTAGCGATTATGGCAGCTAATGCGCATTTAATTCCTGCCTATACTAAAGGTTTAAGCGGTGTTGCCCGTTCCATGCCCACTAGCCAAGCGGTTGATCGTGTTGCGGCGAGTTACAATATTCCTTGTTATGAAACACCCACAGGCTGGAAATTTTTTGGTAACTTGCTCGATGCAGGCAAAATTACCTTATGCGGCGAAGAAAGTTTCGGTACGGGTTCAAATCATGTCCGTGAAAAAGATGGCTTATGGGCAATCTTATTTTGGCTAATTGTTCATGAACATTGGCAAAAATTCGGACGTGATATTTATTGCCGTCACGATTATGAAGCGGTAGAAACACCGATTGCCAATGCGATTGTTGAGCATTTACGCGAACAATTACCCGAATTAGCAGGAAAAACCTTTGGTGAATACACTATTAAATTCGCCGATGAATTCAGTTATCACGATTCCATAGACGGCAGTATTAGTAAAAATCAAGGAGTCCGCGTTGGTTTTACTAACGGTTCACGCATTGTTTTTAGACTCTCAGGCACAGGCACAGTCGGTGCAACTTTACGCATTTACTTGGAAAAGTTTGAACCCGATGCCACTAAACATGACCAAGATGCCCAAGTGGCATTAGCGGATTTGATTGAACTAGCGGAACAATTTTGCCAAGTTAAACAACGCACGGGCAGAACTGAGCCGAATGTTATAACTTAATTGTGGCTTGATTGAGATTGAAACCCAGTCCGTAGGTCGGGTTGGCGGTAGCATAACCCGACAAACACCGTAGATTAATGTCGGGTTACGGCAAGCCTAACCCGACCTACTCACTTTACCATTTTTATAGTTTTGAAAAGACGTTTTTGAATTTGTTAGCTATTTGTAGTAGCCATGTAAATGCTTCCTCGCATTCTTGGGTTGCAAAATTAAAATCATAAAATGCGATAATACGACATGCGTTGTTAGGTCTATCCAGCCAAGATAAACCTTTAATTCCTAGTGCGTTTTCG